>JANLZV010000724.1:0-5004 GCA_031366425.1 Pyrinomonadaceae bacterium
AAATTGACGGACGCTGGATCACTACTGGGCATAAACTCAGCGGGGGGAAATCGTCAGCCGTCTTAAGGGAGCGCAAGTTATATCACGATCTTTTTTTCGCGCAAGAGACAAACGCAATTTCAGGCATTCTGATTTTGTTGCCACAAATTCCCTGAAAGATTGCAGCCGCACAACAGAGCTAAACACCCTCCGGGAGCGCAGTGAATTGAGGTTTTTGTTAGATCAAATCAAGGTAAGAGTTCGCGGCGGGCATAAAGGAGTAGGTCCACTCCAGGGCGCAAAGGAAAACTTCCGGTGACGTTGAAGCCCGAGTGAATCTGTTTGTAACGATCGCCATAGGCCGCAGCCACTTCTTCAGCTTGACCAGCCGACGCGATGATGATCGGTTCGTCTGAGGGGCTGAGGCGACCGTAATAACCAACGCGACTGTAGTTCCGCAGATACCACGGCAACGGCCAATACTCGGGCGCTACGATCGTGATTCCCGTCTTGCCGTCCTCGCGTGTTCGCTTCGCGATCCGATCAATTTCCTCGACTAGCCGATGAGTCTCTCGGCGCGTATGAGCATAGACGTAGACGTAATACCTGTTGTCATTGTCGTAGTTGATGAAATTCAGATCATAGGTTTGATAACCCGGGATGAGGGTCCGCCAGCGCGGTTCCCTCGCAATAACTTCGAGAAGGCCTGGGGGGGGTTGTTCGTCTCTGGCGCGCACTACTCGCTCAAACGCGCCTGCCAAAAATGTTAGTGGGCCAAGCGAAAGCAACAACACAATTGAAATCGCAGCGACGCGTTGACGTTGGTCAAGCTGCCAACCAGCAAGCTCATCGTACAGCCATTGGATCGCGGCACCGCTAGTGAGCGCCAGGGGCAGAATGAAGTTGAGCGCGAGCCACGGCGTTTTGTAGTCAATTAATGAATAGGCGGCAATCAGCCCAAAAGCCCACAGTGCCGAGAAAAGCACGAGGGGCTTGACCCGCTTGAGCACCGCGACGAGCGCTCCCACCGCGCCGAGAAACAACAGCGGCGATTCCTGGAGGAGCAGCCACCAGAAGTAAGTCACAAACGGATGAACGTGCGCAGTCTTCCCGGTCTTCGCCCAAAACTCAAAAGTCTTAAGTGAATCCAAAACACCTTTCGGATAATTTTTAAAAAAAGAAGAATAGAAAAGGATGTTAACGGTCACGAAGACCGCGACTCCGATGATGGCCCAGATTGCCACCTTCACCGGCCCACCGGCACGCTCCCAAAAACTGTTTGCTTCGCTAGGCGGGCCATTGCCGTTTCGCTTCTGCTTTCCAGTCACCGGAGACACGCCGTCGCCGCCCATGAGGCGGATAATCTCGCGATAACCGAAGGTGCAACCAAGAGCGATCAGAAGCACGGCAACTGAAATTACCGCAGTCTCTTTTGTGGCAAACAGCAACGCGGCCGAAATCATTCCGAGGATTAGATAAACGGGACGAGCAGTTTCGTAAAACCGAACGGTCGCAACCACTATTCCGAGCGTGAAGAAAACAAAAAGAGTTTCATGAATAAAGTAGCGTGAGAGATAAACAGCGCCGGGCGAGATGGCCAGCAGGGCGGCTGCGCAAAGCGTCGCAATAGTTCCTAGGTTCCGGCGCAGAGTCAGTACCAGGCCGACGCTGGCCAACCCGAAGACTGCGGGCACACTTCGGATCGCGACTGTTGTGAGCCCCTGGCTATTCTGGGCCACTTGACCTGACAAAAATTTCAACAACCACGGCCAGACAGCGGAGAAGTAGTAAAGGGTGGGCCCATGGTAATTACCGGGATCGTATTGGTAATGCCCTTCGCGAATGAGCCTCACCAAAAAATTGCCATTGACGCCTTCGTCGTGATGCAGCGGCACCAAATCGAGATAATAGAAACGCAGGAAGGCGGCGACCGCGAGGATCGCCAGGCACCAGATCATCCACGTCAGGTTGGACAGATCTGATTCGGCGGTTGAGTCAGCCGGCTGCGACTCACGGTTTAATTTTGTAGAGGCGGTACCCACCGACGTCTCCCACGATTGGAAATTTTGAAAAGAATTGGTCGTTCACGATCATAATATCGCGTTCCTGCGGGCTGGCCACTACATAATCGATCTGGTATTTCGCGAGTAGCGCGTCTGCCTCCGGCCCGCCTGCATACATTCTCTTGATCTCTGACTCGCGTTGGAGGTAATCGAGCCCGTGCGTCCAAATGTGACCAGGGTAGCCCATCAGCGATCTTCGTCCCGTCAGAAAAACGGGATGATTGTGAACCGGAGCGTGCATCACTAGCGAACGCGGTTCGGTCTTTTGTTTGACTAACTCGGCAAACTGGATCCCGGACGAACTGAAAACCTGATACTTACTTGACCGCAGAATAATCGCCGCGACATCGAGCGCTCCAGCCGTTACGACGCACGCGAACAAAACTACCGCGATTGCCTTTCTCACTCCGCCTTTACGCCACATTCGAGTCAACAGAATCGCTACCAGCGGCGCTGAACCAAGCCACCAGTAAAACAGCACCTTGATGTTGTCCCAAATCCACGGCGCCATCTTGAGCGCGTTTGGAATGATGAAGCACAAACTGAAAGGCAGGAGAAAAAGCACGATCCGCCGCGAAATGAGAAACTCTTTACGGCTTCGCCACACGATTGCCGCGATAGTCAGGGGAATGAACAGTCCAGTGTTCTTCAACCAGAATTCGAGAGCGCCTTCTTTGCCTCGGTCCCAACCAAACTGCCACGCGAAAAACTTACTCGAATCAACCGCGCTGTGGTGAGTTGACCACCACATCTGCGGCAGCGCCACTAGCAGCGCCGCGAGAAAAAACCAGGACCAGCGAGTTCGTTGAGCACGCGGCAAGAGCACCCAGGCAACGATTGCCCCCAGGGCCGCAATCGCAATCGCGCCCGGATTTTGGCCCACGCGCGGCAAAACTGGGTAGCTGAGGACTGCGATTATTATCAATGGCAGCGCACCGATAATCACCGCGACCCACGCGCGCCAATAGGACGAAAGCGCGATGCAGCCGCCGACCATCATTACCACCACGAAGCTATGTGCGTGGACCAGAGGCAAGAGCCCGGCGACGATACCCGCCGCAATCATTCGTCCCGAGGAGGACGAAAGGGAAAAGGAAACCAAAGAAGGCGGAGACATACCGAGTGCGAGCGGTGGGGGTATCCGTATCGCCGTTTTCTTTAGTTTCGCCTTCTTACTTTTCGATTTTTCAAATTCGTCACTAGTGGTTTTCTGCTCGCCCCCCTTCGCTCCCTCGCAAGCCAGCCACCACTGCGTGAACACAATTACCGCGAGCGGCAATCCGAGCAGAAACCCGCGCTGTGGAATGAGCAACGTAGAAACAGCATTGCCCCAGCGCCAGGTCGTGTCTGGAATGACGGTGAACGAGGGCGGAAGACTGCTCAGAAACGCGTCGAAGTCGCCGTAGTGTTCGCTCGCGCGACGCCAGAGAAATATCCAACCAACACCGCCGTTCAGAATTATTAGTAGCGGAGTGATGACTGCAGCCAGACGATCCCGCAGCATCACGAAGGCCCAACGATGGACCAAACCGAAAAAAGCCAGGGCGACGAAAAAGTTTTCCAGGAACATTGCGGTGCGCAGGTCCGCGCCGCAACGAACAAAAATGGCGGATACAAAGTCGGTCAGAAAGGGATACGTGAATCGCACGCCCGCGTACGTCGGATCCTCTGGCAAAAAATTATTACCGTAGGCGAAACTGGTGATGACGCTCAGGTGAAACGGTAGATCACCGAAATTATTGAGAACGCCGGTGTGTATCCCTTCAGGCGTCACAATCATAGCGCGTTGAAAGACCACCCACAGGATAACCGCCACGATTAGATAGAAAACGATGTAGCCGATCGGCAGCTCGCTCGGATCGAGATAGAGCTGTCGAAATGCCCGGCGCGTGTCTTTCAGGTCTTGCAGAAGCGCGGTTCGCCGTTTCAAATTGCGAAGGCCCAGGACGGGGAGGGCCAACACACCCAGCGTCAGCAATATTGCGAGGGGAGTTAGTCCGAGGCACGAGGCAAAGACGAATCCAACCAAACCTAAAGCTGCGAGCCCAATGCAGACCCCGGCACAAAGCCGGGCGGCAAAAGCCGCGCCTTCATCGTAAAGGTAACTAACCAGGGTGCCGCTGGCCGTGGCCAGCAGCAATAACGCCAGCGCGATGATCACGAAATCAATGACGGAGATTTAATATTGGGTCTAACCTGCCGTCTGGTCCTTTTCTGGTTCGTCAAACGGTCGAAGCAAATTCGCCGGGATTATACGCGAATATTTAAGACAGACTGGTAGTTTGCATCGCAGCCCTCGCTGTCCGAGTCAAACCGCGCTCGCGTTTGCGCCGCGGAATGTTATCGGTTAGTTTCAAAGCCGAGAGGCAAATAAACAAATGTTACGAGCAGGTATTGTTGGCTTGCCAAACGTGGGCAAGTCTACGCTTTTTAATGCGCTCACTGCGCAAACCGCGGCGTTGGCGGCAAATTATCCCTTCGCGACGATCGAGCCGAACGTGGGTGTTGTCGCGGTGCCCGATGAACGACTGCAACCGCTGGCGAAGCTGGTAAAGACGACTGTGATCGTTCCCGCGACCGTCGAGTTTCTGGACATCGCCGGCCTCGTGCGCGGCGCTTCTAAAGGCGAAGGGCTGGGCAATCAGTTTCTGGCAAACATCCGCGAGACGGACACGGTGGTCCAGGTGGTCCGTTGCTTTGAAGACGAAGGAATAATTCACGTTGAAGGATCCGTGGACCCTGCGCGCGATATCGAGACGATCCAGATTGAACTGGCACTCGCGGATTTGGCCACTGCCGAGCGACGGCGCGACAAAGCCCAGAAGAACATGAAAGGCGGAGACAAAACCGCGCGCGCGGAATTGGCCGTGCTGGAAAAGCTCTTGCCCGTGCTCGAGCAAGGCAAGTCTGCCCGCACTGTTTCCTTGACAGCCGACGAACGCGCTGTCGCGCGTGACTTTTT
>JANLZV010000726.1:0-5031 GCA_031366425.1 Pyrinomonadaceae bacterium
AGCGAAGGCACTGTCACCCGATGGCCGTCAAGTTCACCGCCCAGAATTGCGAGCGCGCGCAAGCTGTCAGCATCGGCTTCCGTGAGTTGGTGGCGTTCCAGCAGTTCGGCATAAGTCGCGTAGATCAGCGCGACTTCGCGATCGAAATCGATTTGTCGGTGCAGACCGCGAGCGTTTCGGTCAGTCTCGGATTGAGGGTTTGGTCCTTCTAGATCTTCGGTTCGGGCCCGGATGATCTCAGTAACTTCGGCAGGTGTTTTGGCGGCGCGTTCGATCTCGCCGATGAGAGTGGCGATCGTGGTAACGCAGCCTTCGCGATTCGCGAGGGGAGCGATCGCCTGCAGCTGTCCGGTCGACATCAATTGAGCGAGGATTCTCGACACGATGCTCCGTTTGAGCGGCAGTTCTTCGCGATCGATTGAGGTGCGAGGAGCGAGCCGCGTTCCGGACTCGTCTACCGCGGTGGAAAGTATTCTGCTGACGAAGCCGCGAAACAGGTAAATCGGCAACTCGCCCCAGACGCCGCGATTTGTTTGTCCATCAAGAATGCGTTCGGTTACGAGTTCGAGCAGGGGACGCGAGGCAGCGAGGTAGAGGAATGTATCGGGCCGGCCCTCAGCCACGAGATCACTGCAACGCTGGATGAGTTGCGAGCGGTTGTTGCCAAGCAGCGGACCTAGCCAGATTTCTTTTGCCATACGGTTGTCCGCGGATCTCGCGGGTCAGGTGTCATTACTACCGGCGCGTTTCACATTCAAAAGCGGTAACGAATCGTCATCCGCGCCATCCGCATCGCCTGCGACCAGCTCGGGAAACAAACCACCTTCATCCAGGCTGAGCGGCCGCGTGGCTTTATCGATCGGTTCCAGGATCTCGATGGGCTCGCCCGCAATTGCCCCTCGCTCTTTAAATCTTCGTGCGGTCCTGAGCACGCGGCCTTCAAGCGAACCCACGCCTTTGTTGTAGGAGTCTACTGCTCGATCAAGTCCCTTTCCGATATTCGCGAAATGATCGGTAAACACTCGCAGTCGATCATAGAGAGTTTTACCGAGTTCGCTTACCTCCTTCGCGTTTTCAGCCATCTGCTCCTGACGCCAACCGTAAGATACCGCTTTGAGCAGGGCGATCAACGTAGTGGGGGTAGCGATTATCACGCCTTTGCCGACGCCGTCTTCAATTAGTTTCGGATCGATTTCGAGCGCGGCGCTATAAAACGTTTCACCAGGCAGAAACAGCAAGACGAACTCAGGAGTGGGCTGAACCGCTTCCCAATACGATTTCTTGCTTAAAGACCCGATATGGGCGCGAACCAGCCGCGCATGATCTCTCAACCGCGCAGTTCGAATCACGTCGTCTTTAGTCGAAATTGATTCGTAAAACGCATCGAAGGGCACCTTAGCGTCGATTACGATGGTGCGGTTTCCCGGAAGACGAATAATGACATCGGGTCGGATCCGGCCGTCGTCAGTGGCCACAGTCGTCTGTTCGTCAAAGTCGCAATACTGAAGCATGCCCGCCAACTCAACCACTCGTCGCAATTGAATTTCACCCCAGCGTCCCCGCGTGTGCGGAGCGCGCAACGCGGTGACCAGATTTCCGGTCTCCGCCTGAAGCTGAAGATGCGACGTAGCGAGCGCCTTTACCTGCTCGCGCAGTTCCGAGTAAGCGCCGGCGCGTGATCTCTCGAGCTCGCCGATCTTGGAGTCGACTTTTTCCAAAGACTCCTTGAGCGGCTGCACTAGCTGGTCGATGGCACTCTGCCGTAACTCGAGATCGCCTTTGGCAGTCTGCTGAAATTTTTCGAGCGTAGAGTTGGCGAGTTGTAAAAACGACTGGTTGTTATCTTTTAGCGCGTCGCGCGAGAGCGCCTTAAACTTCTCCGACAATTCATCTGCGGCCTGCTTGAAGGAATCTCTTCGCTCTTCCGCCGCGCGCCGTTCACCTTCGAGCTCAGCTTTTAACTGCGCGTTTTGTTCACGCGCCTGTCTGATTTCGGCGCCTTGAGCCTGTGATCCGATCTCAAGTTTCTGCAGTTCCGCATCTTTGCCGGTCAAACGCTCTTTCAAGGTTGCTAAATCAGCGACGCCTGCCGCGCTCGCTTTGCTGCGGAGCAGAAACCAACCCGCGGCGACGCCGATGGCTATGCCAACTGCGAATGTGACGATTAAAAAAAGCTGTGATTCCATGGCTTGAAAAAGAGTTTAGCAGGTGCCGTTGCAAACACGAAACAGTGGCCCGTTAGCGGGCTGGACAGTTTCTACCTGCCAAAACAGGCCACCATTCGCTCGTAGACTTTCCGGGTGACACGAACGTCGTTGAGGTTATATTCGCGAATTTCGGCCAGGTTGCCCGCCTGGTAAAGCTCGAAAACTTTGCTGCCTTCGGCCGTGGCGGTTTTGCTCGATTCAATCCCGAGGGCCCAGGCGATATCGTCGAGACTAACGTTTCGCCGCGAGCCGAGCCACCAATGATGCATCGTGTCGAAAACTCCGCGCACCCGATATTCACCGAGATCGACGAATGGTTTCGCCGCAATGCCGTGGACCAGGCAACGTTGAAAAATGAATGGCAGATCGAAACCGATAATATTGTGGCCCACGATCTCGTCAGTCTCGGGATCGAAGTCTTTTAGAAACTCGAGAAAGCCGCGGAGTGCGTCTTGTTCTTCCTGCTCCCCGCCTTCAGCGTCGATTCCAAACACGCGTTCGCTTTCAGGTTGTACTAAGCCTCCGAAATCGAGGCCTGGGACTGGGCCCGCGTGAACTGCAATCGACAGGATGCGGCCCGAAGTGGCGCTAAGAGAACCGAGCTGGTAACAGCGCTCCTCCTCGATCAAAATGTCTTCCAGATAGCGCTGCTGCTGTTCGAGCCGCATGTTGCCCAGCTTCATCGACTTTTCGAGCTGCGGTCCGACGCGCTCGCGAAAATCCGGCAGGGCGAGCGTTTCGATATCCAACGTATAGGCCAGCGGGAGGATGGGTTCAGCTTCCTGATGTTCGCGATATTTTTCGATCGTGATTGGACGATATTCAGCGACGACGAACTGCGAACGATCCTGGTAGCTTTCGAGCCGTCCCGTCAGCCCCCAAAGCCCGGCCTTAAACTCGCCCCACTGATCGAGCGTCTCTCCCCAAATTTTTAACGCGAGCGAGCCGGTGGCGTTGCGTGCGGTAGCGTCGCAAAACCGCTTGCCTTGCTGCGTGCGTTTTTCGCGCACCGTAGTAACGACCACCATCAGCCACAGTTCTTCGCCGATGGGAACCTCGGCTATGGGAATGTTTCCGCGCATAGTTTTTTGTATTGGCCGGTGCGCTTCGATTCTGCCGCGAGCATCAAGTTTGGCGAAGGCGCATTCTATACTGCCCCTTCGATGAACGCGTAAAGGAACCAGAGTCTATCCACCACTTTTCGATTCGTAACTTTAACAGATGCTGACTATTCAAACCGAGAATTTACCGCGGGCAGAAGCGTTACGCCGCATCCGGCTGCTTTCAGGTAAAGATTTGCGCCCACTCGCAACTGAGTTTGGTATCACCGTCTGGAAAAACGGCCGAAAAAATAAAGGATGGGCCGGGCACGTGATCGAACGATATCTTGGTCTACCGCAAAACTCTTTGCAGGCCCCGGACTTTGGTTCATGGGAATTGAAGGTCGTACCGTTGCGACGCGCGCCCGATGGCACGGTGCGGATCAAAGAGTCGATGTCGATCACTATGATCGAGCCGGCGGAGGTGGTGGCCAGCCGCTTCGTTGACAGTCATCTGTTCGACAAACTGCGCAGCATGATCGTAGTCGCGCGAATCTTTGAAAGCGTCGAGGATGCAGTGTCGAGTCTACATTCGGCAGCGGAGTTTGACCTGGATGATCCATCGATTCGCAAACAAGTGGAGCAGGACTACGAAACGATTCGTGAAATCATTCGGACGAAGGGAGCCGACTCTCTAACCGGCGACACTGGCAAATACGTGCAGGCGCGTACGAAGGGACGCGGACATGGCAGCACGTCACGAGCGTTTTATGCGCGGCCGGCGTTTGTGGCTCACATCCTGAATTTACAAAAGCTTGCTGGGATGCCCGCAGTGCGTCCCGAACGAGACGAAGCGTAGTCGAGGCACTGGGAGGTTAAGTAAAAGACGTGTGCGAGGTCCGAAGAGTTCAGGCCTTGGTAACGCGTTGAACTTCGCTGTTCATTCTGCCAGTCAACATCATCCAGATCATTTTGTAATCGCCCATAAACGACCAGAGCGGATATTGAAACGTAGCCGGCTTATTTTTTTCGATGAAGAAATGGCTGATCCAGGCGGCGCCGTAGCCAGGAATCAATGCGAGGGGAAACAACCACCAGCGTCCTGAGGCAATGAAGTAGGCCACACAAGCGAGCGCGATGGTGGTGCCGATTAAATGAAACAGGCGCGTCAGAGGATTGCTGTGTTCGGCAACATAGTGTGGCCAAAAATCGCTAAACGAATTGTATCGCTGCTGAGACATTAACCGTCCTGGTAGTTCTACCTGCTGAAAGGACAGGCAGGAAAGCCTGTCCTACTGGGAGGGACAGGCAGGAAAGCCTGACCTACTCCGAAAATAACTTCATGAACTGCTCCGCTTCGAGCGGTTCGATTTGGGCAAGCCTTAAATTCTCTTCCACGTGTGCCGGGCTGCTCATTCCCACCAGGGCTGTAGCAATCCCTGGCGTCGAGCGCACAAATTGTATGGCCATCTGTGCGTCAGTGGCGAGCAAACCAAGCGGCTCGCGCAAACCCGGCGGCAGATTTTGGGCCACGCGGCCCTGCAGGATGGAAGCGCTGGCCATCACCGTCACCTCCAACGCCGTGGCGGCCTCGAGGGTCGACAGTTCTTCTCCGCCGACAGTTTGATTTCTCAACGTCAATGCTTCAGGCATCCCAAGATTCAGCGGAAGTTGAATAAAACGAAATCCGTGCGACTCGCCGCCCACGTCGTGCGCAAGGGCCACCATTCGTTCCAAGGAATGGTACCCGCGAGCTCTTTCTGCCACCCGAAATCCGTTCCAGG
>JANLZV010000256.1:0-6388 GCA_031366425.1 Pyrinomonadaceae bacterium
AACCCGGTTGCCGCGTGGGCCCAAATTCACTTTCAAAAACGCGCTCGTAACCCTTCTCCGCGCCGATGCCGAGAAAGCTTTCCTTGATGAAACTAAACTGGACTTGGGTTTCGTTCTTTGCGTTTTGCGAACGACCCTGCCAATCGAAGTTTGCGGAAAAATCCGTGTACGTGCGCCACGAAATTAGCCGCGCTTTTGGTTTCGGTTCGGAGTTGTATCGAATGAAGAGCTTAGGATTGTTCGTGTTGGTGCGACGATTAAAACCGACGTCAGCGCGGTAATAACGCGTCCGTCCGACCATGGAAAAGTCGTAACCAAAATGGCGCCCGTTTTTGTTGTAGTCGACCGCGTAGACGAAAGCATTTTCCTTGCGATCCAGATTCTTGCCCTGATCCGGGAAAAAGAAATTACGACGCGAGTGCGTACCCAGCACCTGCCAGCTGAAGACCGTCGTCTTGTCCACCCGAAAGCGGCCGTCAAAGCCCGCCACTTCGTTGTACCTGTCTACGAAACGGCTGTACGTGCCGAGGAAACCGATGAATGAATCCAATTTCCCGATATCGCGTTTCAAACGCAGAATTCCCACCGAAGCATTCTTATCCAGAAACCTCGGGTTCGCGCTAGCCCGCTCATCTTCATTGAAATTTCCCGGACCATTGTCAGAAGCCAACAACAAACCAAACGTGTTGCGACCGAGTTTGCCGGTTAACTTCACTGCATAGTCAGGGTCGATGATGGCGCGCGTATGCACTGCCGCGATTTGAGTGCGAAAGATGTCGATACCTTCGAGGAAGAAAGGTCGCTTCTCTTCAAAGAAGATCGGGAAACGCTGGTTGGCAGTGACCACCAGTTGATCGGATTCCACCTGGGCAAAGTCTGGGTTGACTGCGAAGTCGAGAGTGACGGTCGGGGTAATGCTGTATTTCCCCGTCAACCCCGGATCAAACTTGATTGGCTCGTTGACGAATCTTCCACCCTGCGCCATTTGCGCTGCGGTCACCGGCGCCTTTCGCTTCCCTGTTTCTGATAGCGTCAGACTGGGGATCAATTCCAGCGTACGCTCGGTGGAGATTCCTTCCAGGCCGGTGATATGACCTGCCTGGCTGAGCAGTCCAGACTGATCTTTCGAGATCGGCATCCACGAGTCCTGTTCGCCATTCACGTGTTTAATCTGGCGCAGAATGTGAATCCCCCAAAGTTTGCCTTTGCCGGCCTCATAACGAAGCGACTTGAAAGGAATGGCAACCTCGACAGTGTAACCATCGGGCGTGAGCGAACCTTTCGACTCCATTACGATGTCAACGCTGAAGTCGTCGTTTCCGCCTTCAGTAAGAAAACCGTCTTGCTGAATTCCGAGCGGGTTGAAGAACAGTTCATACGCGCGTCGCTTGTCGTTAAAGGTGTCGAGGATGACGCCAATCGTATCGTCGTCAAATATCGAATCGCGCTTTGCTACGGAAGCGCGGACCTTAGCAGGGTCGTCGAAAGCATGAAAAGCAAAATAGATGAACCGCGAGTCGTAACCGGCGAAGACTTCAGTGCGAGCTGACGCCGGCGACGAATCGCTGGGCCGCCATTGGTGGAAGTCTTTGAAGGCAGCCGCCGACTTCCAAGCCTCATCGTCCAACTTGCCATCTATCGTCGGAGGCGTTGTGAAAAGCTTTAGAGTTACGGGTTGCGCTTTTTCCGGAGGGAGCGTGCTCCGGCCGGCGGTGGACGCCGACTTGACGGTGGAGCCCTTCGCCGCGGAGTCACTAGGCGAAGGCGATGATTCCGAAGACGGCGACGTTGACGAGGATGCCGCGCTCTTGTCCACCGCAGGACTTGATGAGGGAGGCTGGGCCCCCGCGATCGTAGCGACCAGAAGCACGAAGACTGCGGCTTGAACAAAGCATTTCATTATTGTGGAGAGTCTCCCTGACGTCGCCAGTTCGAAACACTGATTACATTTACAAGGACGCTCCTGAGTGTGCGCGCGTTAACGCGCGCGTCAGGATATTTTGAAATTAGTAGCTTCACTGTATTGCTCGTGATCCTCATGTTCACCAGCTCCGTTAAGGTTGGTATTCGACCATCAACTCGCGCGCGATTCGTTAGGACTAACTTTACTTCAGGCCCATGACACGTTTTGAGCTATCGTCGCTATCGACTCTCTACCGGTTTGTTGTAGTCTGGAATCTTGAACGCGCTCAACTAATAATTAGGACTGTCTGGAACACTGAGCACGGCAAACATTTAACGCAATCATTGAGTGAAAGTTGCAGAAAATTTCGTCCATCATTTCGGAAAATTTCCAGAAACTCGGAGTTGATAATTTGAATTTAGGGAACGCTGAAATTACTGAGGCATTACGCAATAGTCCCTTCATGCGCGCTTGCCGGCGCGAGGCTGTGCCTTACACGCCAATCTGGTTAATGCGCCAGGCGGGGCGATACATGCCCGAGTATCGCGAGGTGCGCGCGCGCATGGGCTTTTTGGAGTTATGCAAAACGCCGTCGATGGCGGCTGAAGTTACGGTCACCGCTGCCGAACGTTTAGGAGTAGACGCTGCGATCATCTTCGCCGACATCCTTCTCATCCTTGAACCGTTGGGACTTGATTTGGAATTTAGCAAAGGCGAAGGACCAATCATACACAATCCGGTGAGAAACGTTCGCGACGTCGATCAGCTTCGTGAACTCGAAGATGCCGGCGCTTTAAATTTTGTGTTTGAGGCGATACGCGAAACCCGCCGATCGTTGCGCCCAGATTTACCGCTAATTGGTTTTGCCGGCGCGCCGTTTACGCTCTGCTCTTACATCGTCGAAGGTGGTGCCTCGAAGAATTATGTACATACGAAGTCGCTGATGTACGACGACAGCGGCGCCTGGCACGCGATGATGTCCCTCGTCTCACGCGCGCTCGTCAAATATCTAAACGCGCAGATCGTTGCGGGGGCTCAGGCGGTCCAGCTATTCGACTCGTGGGTGGGCAGTCTCAGTCCGGACGACTATCGCGAGTATGTACTGCCGCACACTCGCAGCGTGATCGCTGGAGTTAATCCCGGCACGCCGGTCCTGCATTTCGGCACGGGGACAGCAACCCTTCTCGAACTAATGCGCGAAGCTGGTGGCGATGTGATTGGAGTTGACTGGCGCGTACGACTCGACGAAGCGTGGGAACGCGTGGGCCATGATGTGGGTGTGATGGGAAATCTGGATCCGGTGGCACTCTTCGCAAACCAAAAGCACGTACGCGCGCAGGCCGAGTTGATTCTGCAACAGGCAGCGGGACGACCCGGACACATCTTTAATCTCGGTCACGGAATACTGCCGGAGACGCCGGTGGAGACGGTGATCGCGCTGGTGGATGCGGTGCATGAGATGAGTCAACGATGAGGTCGGGACCGCGGGCACACTCGCCCGCTAAGTCCAGCGGGATCGGTAGCCCCACGTCTGGAGGGGGTGATGGGTAACTCCTTCCGTCGCATCTGTTTTATCTAACAATAGCAGTGAAAACTTGACTATGCCGGATCAGCAAACAGACCGGGTTTACGACGCAATAATCTTAGTGTCCTTCGGTGGGCCCGAGGGAATGGATGACGTACTTCCGTTTCTGGAAAACGTGTTGCGCGGCCGCAATGTGCCGCGCGAGCGAATGATGGGAGTGGCAAAGCATTACGAAATGTTCGGCGGCGTCAGCCCAATTAATCAACAGAACCGAAATCTGATTGCTGCGCTCGAACGCGAATTGGAAATGACTGGGCCGCGGCTACCAGTCTATTTCGGCAATCGCAACTGGCATCCGATGCTGGCGGACACGTTAAGGCAAATGCGCGACGACGGCATTACGAATGCCCTGGCGTTCGTTACTTCGGCGTACAGTTCCTATTCGAGCTGTCGTCAATATCGGGAAGACATCGAACGCGCGCGCGCAGCGGTTGGATCAGGTGTGCCGCAGATCGAAAAACTGCGGCCCTTCTACAATCATCCGGGTTTTATCGAAGCCAACGTTGCCAATGTTCGATCAGCCCTAAACCAAATCCCCGAAGATCGTCGCGCCGACACGGAGATCGTCTTCACGGCACACAGCATTCCCGCAGCGATGGCCCAGAACTGCGACTACGAAGCCCAGCTCCGCGAGACTGGCAGGATTATTTCTGAAACTTTGGGAATGAAGAACTCGAAGCTGGTGTTTCAGAGTCGGAGCGGTCCACCGTCGCAGCCCTGGCTAAGTCCGGACGTCTGCGATTACTTGCGGACCCTCCCTGCAAACGGAGTAAGCGATGTGGTCGTCGCGCCGATCGGGTTCGTGTCAGACCACATGGAAATCGTTTACGATCTCGATACGGAGGCACAGTCGCTCGCGCGCGAACTGGGACTAAACATGGTGCGCGCTGCTACTGCGGGCACGCATCCCGCATTTGTCAGGATGATTCGCGAACTCATTTTCGAACGAATGGAGCCGGCAACGCCGCGACGTTCGCTCGGGGTAGATGGCCCACGCGCGGATATTTGCCGCCCTGATTGCTGCTTACTGGGACGCTAAGCCATCAGTTTCGTTCGATCAAAATACTGCAAACATGAAACGCGTGGTGATCATTGGCGGCGGCATTACCGGTCTGGCGGCGGCGCACCGGATCGCCGAGCGCAACGCCACTTCGGAACAACCGGTAAGACTTACGCTGTTGGAATCGAGCAGTCGCGTCGGCGGCATCGTGCAAACCGCCGCGCGCGACGGTTTCTTGATTGAAGCCGGGCCGGATTCCTTTCTGTCGGAAAAGCCGGCGGCGCTGGATTTAATCCAGCGGCTCGGGCTCGAGCGCAACTTGATTGAAACGAACGAATCGCACCGGCGCACGTTTATCGTGAGGCGCGGACGTCTGGTTCCCTTGCCGACTGGTTTTCAACTGCTCGCGCCCTCCCAAATCTGGCCATTCATCACGAGCGACATTTTCAGTTGGCATGGCAAGGCAAGGATGGCGCTTGACCTGGTCCTACCTCGGCGTTTGACGAAGGGCGACTCAGACGACGAAAGCCTCGCTCACTTCGTGCGACGGCGTCTGGGGCGCGAAGCTCTTGAGCGCATGGCCCAACCGATGATTGGCGGCATCTACACTGCCGATCCGGAAAAGCTAAGCCTGCGCGCCACCATGCCTCGCTTTCTCGAAATGGAGCGCCAACATCGCAGCCTGATCCGCGCCCTCCGCAAAAAAAGCAGAAGCCCGACCGTTAGAAAGGGCTTAAAGGACTCGTCGAACAGCCCTTCACCAACCAGCGGCCCGCGTTACAGTCTCTTTCTCTCCTTCGATAGCGGAATGCAGTTACTCACCGACCGGCTGGCTGCACGAATTTCAGATCTGAGTTCCCGAGTTAACGGATCAGAAGACGCGATCCGTTTGCAAACCGGTGTCGCATCGCTCGCGCTCGACCGAGCCAATAGCGCTGCGCCTAAATGGCTAATCACAACTGATCGCGGTGAAACTTTATCAGCCGACGCACTTTGTCTCGCGCTTCCGGCGCACGTTTGTGGCCGCCTATTACGGCCTCTCGACGAATCATTAGCAGCCGAACTCGAACAGATCGAATACGCGTCCAGCGCTACGATTAACCTCGCGTACCAGCGGGCTGATATTCCACATGCGCTTGATGGGTTTGGATTCGTGGTGCCGTTCATCGAAAAGCGAACCATCATTGCCTGCTCGTTTAGCAGCGTGAAGTTTGCTGGACGAGCGCCCGAAGGTGGCCTGCTCTTGCGCGCCTTTGTGGGCGGCGCTTTGCAACCCGAAGTGCTGGAGTTGGATGAAGACGAATTGATCGCGCGCGTCCGCGGTGATTTGCGTGACCTTCTGGGAATCGTCGCCTCGCCAATTTTCGCAGAACTTAAAAAGTGGGAGCGGTCGATGCCGCAATATCATGTGGGCCATCTCGCGCGCGTGCGTCGAATTAACGAACGCGTCGCTTCCCTGCCTCAAATTGCTTTGGCCGGCAACGCTTACCACGGACCTGGAATTCCCGATTGCATTCGCAGCGGGGAAGAAGCAGTCGCCAGTCGTGAGTCTCCAGTCGTGAGTCTCCAGTCGTAAGTCTCCAGTCGCCAATCTTCAGTCGCCAGTCTGCAGTCTCCAGTCGGGAGTCTTTGTTCAATCGCTGCGACGAGCAATTAGCAAGGACTTCAGACTGGCGACTCTTGACTGGCGACTTATTTAACTAGTTTTTCGACCCAGGCTGCATTTGTTTGCATTAGCGGCCGGAAAGCTTCGCGTGGCACCGTAGTTTCGATGTGCATGTTGTCATCGGTATTGATCACCGCTCCCGCCACGGCGGGGCCAAGCTGGCCCTCGTCACAAACATACCAGGCACGCAGATCCGCTTCGCTCCTGATGTTCACTCGTGCAAGTTCGGCAGCG
>JANLZV010000040.1:0-4729 GCA_031366425.1 Pyrinomonadaceae bacterium
GGAGCCGACTCGGCTGCCACCAGTTCAGCGAGTTCGCGGCTCGCCTCTTCGTTAAGTGCAGCTTCGTCCAAAGCTTCAGCCGGCGCTTCCGCCGCTTTTATTTCTGCGGTCTCTTCAGTCATCTGTTTTTCCCGCTTCTTAGTTGATTTCGCCAGAGCGATTAGCTGGCAACTCGCGCCACGATATCGCCAAAAGTATGTTCCTGCGCCAAGGTAATTTCAGTCGTCCGCACCAGTTCGAGCACTGAGAGAAACGCCACCACCAATTCGCGGCGGGAGCGAGCCCGTTCAAAGAAGACCCGCAGGTTAAGCTCGCCCGCGGACATCACCATGTTTCGTAAGCGCTCGAGCATTTCCGCCAAAGAAATCTCTTCACGCTCGATCTCCATCAGCACTTCTTCCTTGTGCCGCGAGAGGATTTCCTGAAACACCTTGAGCAGATCAAACAGACCCACAGTTACTTCAGGATTGTTTTTGTCAGTTTCGATCTCCGCCCGTTTAAAAACGGCGCGCTCAACTGTAGCGCGCGACCAAAGCATTTGGGCCGCGGCCTTATACTTCTGATATTCAAGCAACTGATCGATCAGATCCCGGCGCGGATCATCCTGTTCGTCAGCCGGCGCAAAAGGATCGCGCGGCAAAAGCATCTTCGTTTTCAGTTCGATCAGCGTGGCTGCCATCACCAGAAAATCGCCCGCGACCGCAATGTCCAACTCCTGCATCGCCTGCAGATAGCGCAGATACTCATCGGCTATTCGGGCCACCGGAATATCGTAAATGTTGACTTGTTCCTGGCGAATCAAATGGAGCAAGAGGTCGAGCGGACCGTCAAAGTCACCCATCACGATCTTCAGATCGTCGGTCAGGTTGTCCGAAACGATCTCCGGCGACGACCCGGTGACGCTCACCGTGCCCACCGGCATCTCTCGGCGATCGACCGCTTCGTCCGAAGTGGATTCGGGCGCGGGCAGCGCCTCGCTTTCGCTCGTTTCGTCCATCTGATTCCCTCGTCGTCCTCAGACCTAACTCTGCTCAGCGCCGGAAAGGCCCATTCGTTCCTTCGCTGCTTCCAAAGTAATCCGGGCCATCTGCTGCGCCTGGTCGCGTCCGTTCCGCAACACGGTTTCTACTTGCGAGTCGTCGATAGCCCGCACCCGCTCTTGCAACGGCCGCAAAAACTCAATTGCCGCGTCGGCAAGTTCCTGCTTCAGTTGCGCGTAACCCTTGCCCGCGAAGTGGCCCTCGATTTCCTGCGGAGACTGGCCAGTCAACAGCTGGAAGATCGTCAACAGGTTAGTAATTGCCGGCCGCGTCTTATCAAATCCGATGGCAGTGCCCGAGTCGGTCACGGCGCGCTTAAACTTGCGCTGAATCATGTCAACGTCATCCAGCAACATCACGCTGCCGTTCACGTCGTCATCCGACTTCGACATCTTCTTTAACGGATCCGAGAGCGACATGATACGCGCGCCGACGCTGGGTATATAAGGTTCGGGCACGCGAAACGTTTTGCCGTAGTCTCGGTTGAATCGGATTGCCAGATCGCGCGTGAGTTCGAGATGCTGCTTCTGGTCTTCACCAACCGGCACCAGATCGGTTTGATAAAGCAGAATGTCAGACGCCATCAGGACCGGGTAGTCAAACACCCCCACGCCGACATTCTCGAGGTTGCGTGCTTTTTCCTTGTACTGCGTCATCCGTTCAAGCTCAGACATGCGCGCGATGCAATTGAGCATCCAGGCGAGCTCGGCGTGCTCAGGCACGTCTGACTGCACAAACACTTTCGAAATGTTCGGGTCGATCCCAACGCCCAGGTAGATGCGGGCCAGGTCCTTCGTCTGCTTCGCCAACAGCTTCGGATCCTGCTTATTGGTTACGGCGTGAAGGTTGACGATGCAAAAGAGACTTTCATACTCGTGTTGCAGCGTCACCCAATTCCGCAGGGCCCCCAGATAGTTTCCCAGGTGGATGTTGCCGGTGGGCTGCACGCCGCTAAAAATTCGTTTGCGCATCATCTTTTTTAAAGGCGTGCCGGGCAAACTGGCCCTCTCAACCTACTCCGAGGAACAACAAATAGTATACGAGAGCCATGATCGGGCTCAGAATTGCGCGAAACGCACCCATGTAAATCAGCAACATTAAAATGATGAAACCATACTGTTCCAACACAGCCAGCGCCGACTGCGCACTGGCCGGCAGAAAGGTCTCCAGAATCTTACTTCCGTCCAATGGAGGAAAAGGCAAAAGGTTGAAGACGGCGAGGGAGATATTAATAGTCAGGAACATCTGCAAAAAAATCAAAGTCGGCTCGCGCACACCCTCAGGAATTGACAGCAGCCAACCCGTCATCAACAGAGTCTTGAAAATGATAAACGCGCAAATCGCGATAAAGAGATTCGCGAGGATTCCCGCCAACGAGACCATCACGTTTGCCAGATCTTTGCGGCGCCAGCGTAACGGATTAACCGGCGTCGGTTTGCCCCAACCAATCAAAGGAATTCGCGCCACCGGTCCACCAACACTCCCCAACACGAATCCCACAATGGGAATTAGTAACGTGCCGATCGGATCGATATGGGCCACGGGATTCAACGTGACCCGGCCCAGCAGCCGAGCAGTATCGTCCCCAAACCGGTCCGACATCCAGGCATGCGCTGCCTCGTGGGCCGAGATGGCAAGCAACAGCACTACCATGTAAATCACAAGTTGTGGGATTAGTTCTGCTGTCACTGAGTGCTCGATCCGAATCGTAGAAGGGAGACGTTAGCATCCCAGAAAATGAGTGTCAAAAAAGCCGTCTTCGCGTGTATTCACGCGCTAATCCTGGCTGCGATCACAAAGTCAGGCTGTAGACGGCATCGGTAGACGCGATGGCGAGATCGCCAGTGGCGCTAAATGCCAGGCCAACCAGATTCATGCCCGCGATGAATAATTCCGCGTCAGTTCCATCCGGCGAAATGCGTACAATCCCGCGCCGCCCGCGAAGCGATGCAGCCACATAGAGGCGTCCTTCGTCGTCGAAGGCGAGCCCCTGCGGACGGCCCAGGCCCTTGTAGAAAACACTGACCTCACCATCGGGATCGACGCGCATGATGGAATCAAAACTCGCTACTGTCGGCCCAGTAACGTAAAGAGCCTCATCCGGTCCGACAGCCAAATGATATGCGGAAACGGAAGGCTCAAGCTCGGCCCAAGCCGTCTCTTCGCCGATGCCGTTTACTTTAAAGATCCGTCCGGTACGATCTCCGACATACATCATGTCGGCACGATCAAAAGCAATCCCCGTCGCCACGCCAAGATTCCTTGCAAACGGCACCGCCTCTTTAAACGGCGTGACCCGGTACACTGCGCCGTCCATCCGACTGGTCACAAACATCTGCCCGTTACTGTCAAACGCGATTCCGGTCGGGTTGGTAATGTCGCCTGAGAATTCCAGCAGCTCACCGTTAACGTCAACTTTGAAGAGCGTCACGGGCAGGTGTTCGCCGCGCCCGCCCGAGCGAGTTACAAACAGCGAGCCGTCGTCAGGATCGAAAGCCGGACTAGCCACTGGATGGAGATCTTCGGCCAGTCGCCGGCCTATCATCACGCTCACCGGCTCACTGCGAACCCCGGCGTTTTCAAGTCTGACGTCGACAATCCCGCTGGGTCTCAAGTCGGGGGCGATCACCAGCACCCGTTTCGGAGATAACGCGACAATCGGCGCGCGTTCATCTTCAAACCAAACAGCGCAAAGAGTCGGATCACTGGTGTCCAGATTTTCGCAATCGATGGCCACTTCACCTCCGGGAATTGCATATCCCGGATGGATGCGGAGGATTTTGAATTCGCTAGTCATTCAATCGTTCACGCTTGCTCGAACTTAGGCTGCTACTCCCTGGTTTCTAAAAGCTTTTTATCATACGACGCGGTTTGAGTGCTGTCTAACCACCGTTGATTCAGGCCGCGGCCGAGGTTCGTTGCCACTACTCCGCTTGGTCCTCGTGGAGTTTTGCTGTGCTATAATCTGCCCGCAAGCTACCTCGAAGGAACTCGTGAATTGCCAAAATGTGCGAGAGGGTTCCGTTGCTTGCGGCGAAACAATTGTAATGCTCAAGCGAATAAGCGAAGCGAAATCGCCGAGCACAATCGAAAGCATCATCCTGGCGTCGGAAACCCACTGCTCGCATCGCTCCTTCTCTAATTTCATCCAGACAAACAAATCGGTCCGCCTGGGTTGCGGAAGTTGGCCGTTTTCATTGCCATTTTTGGCAAACCGTGCCAACGGAGAGGCCAAACAATAAAAGACGTAATCGGAAATACGGCCGGGCTGAAGGCAAATCAACTGCGGCGGCTGGAGAAGCTTTACACGCGCAGGATAGCGCCGCATCAGATTGTCACACCAGAGTTTGCCCGGCAGCTGGCGGAACTGTCACACGAGATTAGGCGGCAGGTCGGGGCCCTCATCGATCGCAGCGGTCACGTAGAATATGTGATGGTCGGCGATAATCGCAGTATCGAGCTGCCTGATTTCAAGCGCATTCGCGTCGCAGTTGACCGCTTTCGCGGACTTCGCTGTGTTCATACACATCTTCGCGGCGAAGGTCTTACGCAGGACGATCTCACTGACCTCGCGCTGCTCCGGCTTGACCTGATGGTCGCCGTCGATGTAAACCCCGACGAGGGATGTCCAGGGCTGGTCCACGCCGCCCACTTGCTGCCGATGACGGTTCGCGACGTGCAAATTAATA
>JANLZV010000083.1:0-7523 GCA_031366425.1 Pyrinomonadaceae bacterium
AACGCATGCGAACGCACCCGATCGTAGGCCGCTTTCACTCCCGCGCCCGGAAGCATCGATGCGCGAAAATCAAGGCCCTGGGCGGCCGTCAGTAATTCGATCGCCGTCGACAGCTCAGCCAGGTTGACGATGGTGCGCAACTTCGTGGCGCCAGTCATCCCCATCGACACGTGATCTTCCTTGCCGCCATCGGTCGGAACATTATCGACGCTGGCCGGATGGGCCAACACTTTGGCCTCACTCAACAACGCTACCGCAGTCACTTGCAGCATCATAAAGCCTGACGAAGTGCCCGCTGCTCTGGTTAAAAAAGGCGGCAGGTCTTCATTCGCGTCGGGATTGACGAGCCGATCTATGCGGCGTTCCGTGATGCTCATTAGATCCGTGATAGCGATAGCGGCGTAATCGAACGCGAGGGCGAGCGGCGCACCGTGAAAGTTTCCCCCAGAAAGAACGTCGCCGGTTTCGAAAAACACGAGCGGGTTGTCAGTCGCGCTGCCGGTTTCCGTTTCTACGATGTTCGCGCAATGCCCGAGCGCATCACGCACCGCGCCATGGACCTGGGGCATGCAACGCAAACTGTACGCGTCCTGAATGCGCGGATCGTTTTCCAAATGCGATTTCCGAATTTCACTCCCGGCGAGCAACTCGCGCAGATGTTGGGCCACGGCAATCTGGCCGGGATGCGGACGCGCCGCATGAATCCGTTCATCAAAAGCGACCGGGGTGCCTCTGAGCGCCTGGAGCGACATCGCTCCGGCCACATCTGCAAGGCGCGTCAGGCGTTGCGCGCGTTCGAGTGCGAGGCCGCCAACTGCGCCCATCGCCTGGGTGCCATTCAAAAGGGCGAGGCCTTCCTTCACTTCCAAATGCAAAGGCTCGATGCCGGCCCGCTTGAGCGCCTCGGCGCTTCCCATTCGTTCGCCCTGATAGAAAGCTTCGCCTTCACCTATCGCCGCGAGCGCGAGATGGGCCAAAGGCGCGAGATCGCCACTGGCGCCCACTGATCCCTTTTCGGGGATGACCGGAGTGACTCCGCCTGCGAGCATCGCGATCAAAGTTTCAACGACAATCGGACGCGCGCCGCTGAAGCCAACGGCCAAAACGTTTGCGCGCAGCAGCAGCATGGCCCGCGCCTCGGCTATCGAAAGGGGATTGCCGACGCCGCAGGAATGACTGCGAACCAGGTTTAACTGCAACTCGCTTAACTTGTCAGGCTCGATGCGGACGTCAGAGAGTTTGCCGAAACCAGTGTTGATGCCGTAGACGGCACGATTGTCGGCCACGATTTTTTCAACCACTCGCCGCGACTGTTCAATGCGCGCGCGCGCTTCCGCCGACAGCGAAACTTGCTCCGCACCGTTTGCCACCGATGCGACCTGGGCCAGCGTCAATCTTTGTCCGCTTAGTTCAATCATGGAAAACAAAGTCAGAACCACCTGCGTAAGCGGGTGGGGCTGCGGAACGAAACCAGACCGAACAGGCCCACCAGCTTACGCAGGTGGTTCTGACTTTGCTTTAAACCTTGACTGTTAGGTCTCGGTCCGGGGTTTCGGAAATGTCGAGCCGTGGGGAATTTCGTTCAGGCGTTTCGCTGACGTCAATCTTTCGAAATTCACCGGTGGTGGCGCCGCTGCGAACTCGCTGGCGGGCACGCTTGGCGCGCAGAGTTGTCCGGCCTGATCCGGTCGCAACCCGCGTCCAGCTCGTCATTCGTTTAAGTGGTCTCAGGGAGAATTCATGCTGTGGCAAAACTTCCCCAGTGGCCTCGCGCAGGCGCACTGTGCCGATGGCGAAGATCGCAATCGCAGCGTTGAAGAGAACGCCGAAAGCGAACACTGCCCAACCCGGGACCACGCCTACCTGCGCCCGATCGATGAACGCATTGAAGTCACGCGCCGGCAACGGATGCAAATAAACTTTGAGATTCCAACTTAACGCGAGCAGCGCAAAGATCCAGAGATAATTTCGACGAAGTCGCCGGCCGATAGCTTCCCATTCGCTGATGGTGAAATGCGGCGTAATCAAATCCGACGCGAGATGTTCGGCCCAGGCCTCGTCTGGTGGCACGCTTTCCGGAGCCAGCATCGGTGCAAAGTATCCAGTCTCAATCACCCGCACACGGCTCGACCAGATTTCGTAGTAACGATAACGCCGGGCCTCCATGATCAGAAAAATCGCGACCAGAATCGAGTTGATCGGAATTACGAAATGCGCATTCGTGGCCGATCCGAAAACGAACGAGAGGGTCGCACCCGCAGTCAACACAGCCCAGTTAGTAGTGGTATCGAGGCGATTGCGCCAGGTGTTCGAACGTTGCACCTCGCCGCGATAGAAGTGAATCAACGCGGTGTTGAATTCCGCTGGGGCCATTCGACGCATCTGCGCTGCCGGATGGCCTAACCTTTCGGTCGTCGCCGCGTCCGTCGGAAGCGCGGGGCGCAAACGCCCCGGGGCCCGTTCTCCAGAGGACGGACCAGTACCTTTTTGATGGCTTTCGGTGGTCATTAAGTAGATCGCCAGTGGCCTGCCGGCCGGGGAGCGTCTGATACTTCAAACTCGGGAAAATAATATATCACGCGCTTAACTTCGTCCGAAGTACTAATGAGATCCGCTCGTTTTCAAACTTGATCATTACTTGGTTGGAAGGTCCAAACGGTTCGACAACTGTGCTAAAAATAGTGGCCGAACCGCCGTGCAGCTCGCGAAGAACCACTCGCTTGACAGTGTTTGAGCGCGACACCTATAGTTGAATTTACTGCTGTTTGAACAAAAAATGCCTACCATGACTGTTGCCGGCGAAAGAGAAGCTGATGCGAGTTGGATGCGCGAAGCCTTGCTGGCAGCACGCGAAGCGTATACGCGCGCAGAAGTTCCGGTGGGGACTTGTATAGTGATTGGCGGAACCGTCGTCGCGGTTGCGGGTAACAGAACGCGGACCGACCAGGACCCAACTGCTCATGCGGAAATCGTCGCGCTCCGAGCAGCGGCCCGCAAGATAAACAACTACCGGCTGACTGACGCGGTGATTTATTCGACGATTGAACCCTGCGCGATGTGTGCCGGCGCGCTGATTCAGGCGCGGGTGAGGCGGCTGGTCTATGGCGCCCGCGATGAACGGGCGGGGGCAGTTGAATCAAAGTTTCGAATTTGTGATACCGACTTCCTGAACCATCGCATGGAAATCACAGTCGGCGTGTTGGAAACGGAATGCCGCGCGATCATGCAGGAATTTTTTCGCGAACGGCGGATGGCGCGGGAGAAAAGAAATTAGAGGCCGACTGATAACCTCTAATGTCTGTTTTTGGAGAGGTCGCATAGTGGCTTAGTGCACCGGTCTCGAAAACCGGAGTGGGGGAAACTCCACCGTGGGTTCAAATCCCACCCTCTCCGCCAGAAATACAGTGAAGAGTGAAAAAGTGAGAAGTGAAAAGTAGCGGTTAAACTCGGACTTGTCTTCTCACCTTTTACGGTTCACTTTTCACTGCACTTGGAGAGGTGCAAGAGTGGTTGAATTGGCAGCATTGGAAATGCTGTGAGCGGGAAACCGTTCCGTGGGTTCGAATCCCACCCTCTCCGCCAGTTACTTGATGAAAGGTTGCTAATGCGAAAGCCTGGAATTTCTTCGGTGCTTAAAATGTCGGCGCTGGCGGCTGTCTTCATCGTCGTCGCGCAAGCGAACGCCGCCTTCGGCCAGTCACACGCGGCACGCCATCGAGCAAAACGAGGATCGATTTGCGGAAATCCCCAAGTCAGTTGCAAAACAACTGTCGAATTCCATGATTACGACCTGTCCTTTCGCGTGCCCAGCAACGCAGTCATCTTCGACACCGAACTTTTTTACGCGATAGTTCTAAAAAGCGTGTCCGCTGCCGACAGCGACTGCGAAACATTCGTGGCCGAGTCGGAACGCCTGGCGACTCAAACGCTTTTCCCCAATCGCAAAGTCTTCAGCTCGCGTTGTTACGAGCCCGGCGAATTGTTCTACACCAACGTGAGCCCGAAACACCGGATGATGGCCGTTTACGCCGGCACTAACCTGGCTGAAGCGAAACGTGTGCTCGCCTCGGTGCGGGCCACTGGGAAGTTTCCCGGCGCGAATTTGCGGCGCATGCGCACCGGCTTTAATGGCACCTAAGTAGGACAGACATTCCTGTCTGTCCCTGTGATACTAATCTGACTTCGCTTCTGTCCCCATTCGCCTCTGCGGCAGTCACGAAACTAATTAAACAACGACAGGCAGGAATGCCTGTCCTACTGGAGGTTTTATGGACGACAAATTAGCATCCGAAGAGGCCCGCCGAGCGGTTCAGCACGAATCAGTGAAAGCGCAGGTTGAAGGCGAAGTGCAAGCCGAACTCGCCGATCACGCCCAGGTGCCGGTGGCCGGTGAATCTCAGCGAATTCAGGAAGTGGCCGGTGAGTTTCGCTCGAAAGCCGTCAACGAAGTTATCGACACTGAGCGCGAAGTGGAACGTGGACGTGGCGCGGCGCGCATTTCCCAGGTGGTGGATTACATCTTCTATGTGATTTACGCGCTGCTCGCGATGCGCTTTCTGCTGGCGCTGTTGGCGGCGAATAGCCGAGCCGGTTTTGTTCAGTTCATCGTCACGGTGACCAATCCCTTCTACTCGCCGTTTAAGGGAATCGTGAACAGTCCGCGGACGGACGACGGTCACACCTTAATGGTTCCAATCGTCGTCGCAATCATCGCTTACGTCCTGTTGCATCTGGCAATCAACGGAATCTTGCGGATGATGGCGCATCGAAAAACGGCGATCTGAATTGGCGGATTTGCGATTGTCGATCAACTAGACGACAATCCATGCGCGCACCGCTAAGTTTTTTTGACAGTTATCAGACTTCGGGCTCCGCACAACGTAACGCCGGTGAACCCCGCCAGGCCG
This sequence comes from Pyrinomonadaceae bacterium, assembly GCA_031366425.1. GTDB lineage: Bacteria > Acidobacteriota > Blastocatellia > Pyrinomonadales > Pyrinomonadaceae > PSRF01. The sequence goes on from JANLZV010000083.1 coordinate 4,908, forward strand.
GGAACGGAGCAACGGTAGCCAGGCGCACGTGTGTTGCGGGTAAGTCCGGAGTCTGGCCAAATCAACAGTGATAAGTGAAAGGTGACAAGTAGGAACTTGTTTTTCCTTTTCACTTGTCACTCGTCACCTTCCTTATGACCTACCAAGTCATCGCGCGAAAATGGCGCCCGCAAACCTTCGACGAAGTCACCGGGCAGGAACCGATCACTCGCACGCTGCGAAACGCGATCGAGCACCAGCGACTACACCACGCCTATCTTTTTTCGGGCGCGCGTGGAGTTGGCAAAACGACGACTGCGCGTCTGCTTGCCAAAGCTCTCAACTGTCATAAGTCAACCTCGCCCACCGCCACACCGTGTCGCTACGACGATCCCGAAGCCTGCGCTTCGTGTCGCGAAATTTCCGAGAGCCGCTCAATCGACGTGCAGGAGATCGATGCCGCGTCGCACACCGGAGTAGGCAACGTGCGCGACTCGATCATCGAGACGATCGGGTTCGCTCCCGCTCGCGATCGTTACAAGATCTTTATCATCGACGAAGTACACATGCTCTCGACACCCGCCTTCAATGCGTTGCTCAAGACCGTGGAAGAGCCGCCGGCTCGGGTAGTGTTTGTCATGGCCACGACCGAGCAGCAAAAAGTTCCGGACACGATCCTGTCGCGCTGTCAGCAGTTTGAGTTTCGCACGATCGCGACTTCGAAGATTCTGCCGCGGCTGCGTCTAATCGCGGACGCCGAAAAGATTTCCATCGACGACGAAGCGCTCAGGGAAGTGGCGCGTTCTGGTGAAGGCTCAATGCGCGATGCGCAGTCAAATTTCGATCAGGTGATCAGTTTTGCGGGTACGACAATCGCCAAAGAAGACGTCGAACTGGCGTTGGGCGTCCCGAGTGCGGACACGCTGATCAGAGTGGTCAACGGAATTGCCAACTACCAGCCGGCCGAAGCGCTTGCCGTAGTAGACGACGTAGTGATGCGCGGCCACGATCTCAGAAACTTCTGCCGCGAGTTGCTGGCCCACTTTCGCGATCTGTTGGTGACAAACGTCTCCGGCAGTGAAGAGTTATTGGAGTCAGCGATCTGCGATCGCGCCGAACTTCAACGACAGTCAGCGCTTTTTTCGGAAGCGGATCTGGTTCGCTTTTTTCATTCGCTGGCTGAGACTGAAACGTTACTGAAGACGGCGGCCCATCCGCGTTATCAATTGGAAGTCGGGCTGGTAAAACTGATGGAAATGCGGCGGCTGGAGCCTTTGAGTCAACTGGTCCAACGGCTGGCCGCGCTCGAAGAAGCTATGCGCAACGGGACCGCGATCTCGGTTACACCCGCTGGCCCAGTTAATCGCGCGAAAGCTGTGGCGCAAGCCGCCACGCACAGCGCAGGGAGCACAAGCCTCCCGCAAATCCCTGGGAGCGCGGGCGCCCCGCCCGCAAACGCGCGTGAAAATCGAGCCCCAGCAGACAAGATGTCCGCGCCCCCAACTGCAATTGGCGAGGACGCATCCGACATTGAACGAATCAAGTCGGCGCTCGAGAAACGACGCAAAATGTTTCTGGCCACTGCGCTCGACGGCGCTAGCGCTGCCTCCATTGAAGGTAACGAACTAAGTATCGAATTCGCTCCTGAGTCACGCTATCTACGCGACACGCTCGCCAAACCTGACAACGTCAAGATTCTGCGAGAGGCCTGTAAAGAAGTAACCGGAAACGATCTGGGTGTGCGGTTTGTGATTAAAGACGCGGCCGAGCCTGATGGCCCAATTTCAAAAGAGGAAGAGGGTCGACGCCGGAAACAGACATTGCGCGAAACTGCCGAGAAGGATCCGACCGTCCAGCAAATGCTGCGCACCTTTCGCGGCGAAATTTCCGACGTTCGTCCGATCGACAAGCAGTAGTAATAAAGTTGGACCGGCACGGTCGAACAGTGCCGGTCCGTGCGCCACGCTTTACCCCATCACGTGACGACTTCGCGGACGCTTTAGTTTTCTCGAAGAGACCAAGCGTCCACGGACCGAGGGACACGCCGCTTTCGTGTCCCTCCGCCATTCATCTCTGCATCACCGCGTCAATCTGCGTCCATCTCTTATTTGTGCGAGGCGCGCCTTCAGGGATCAAGGCTGTTCACGATGAGTGCAGGCGCCCGGGTCCCTTCGCGCGAGGAGAGTAGTTTCCCTCACTCCCAGGTTGCAAGTTCTAATCAGATCCACCGCTCTAATGGACCATATAGAGTTCCTTGCATCGTGTGCGACTCTCGATGGATCCTGACAACTCCTTGAAGAAGTGAACTCCGCCGAACAAACCGGGACGGAGAATCGTATGAGGCGCCAGGGAGGTATCCTGACTATGCGCGATCCGTTTACTGCTGGAATCCTGAGTTTCATCATTCCCGGGGTGGGCCAACTCTACAACGGCCGCATTCTCGCGGGCATTCTCTGGCTGATCATCACGCCGGGTTTCTGGATTGGTTCGGGCGGCACGCTCGGCTGGATCTGCCACGTGATCGCCGCTTACACCGCTTACTCCTACGCGAAAGACCATCCAGTGCGTACTTAAAGTAAACGCCAGAAACTTCGGTGCCTCAAAACTCAGCGTGGCGGAACCGCGAGCGATAGCGAG
>JANLZV010000174.1:0-2276 GCA_031366425.1 Pyrinomonadaceae bacterium
TAGGTCTTCGAGGTAGAGACCCGGAAGGCCGACGAAACTTGAGTAGGTAAAGAAGTAGATGGCATAGCCAACCGGCTTCGTATTTTGATAAGCGATAATCGCGTGCGCAGCAGGGTTGGAGCCAAAGAGCGACTCGCGCACGCGCTCCTCGGTTGCGGAAACGCTGTCCGCCAGTTTTTCATACTCCGCGAGACCACGGATCAGCGTCAGCAGGAGTGGAACATCATTTTCGGTCGCCGGCTCAATGTTAATGTAATTTGCAGTAGACAACTCTTAGTCCTCCTGTGCGCAGTAACTGGGGACAAAGTGCTTCACTGGGCTGGCCCGAGTCAACCGAGATACCCACGGTTTTAGTGATAATACCCGCAGACTTCTGGATCAGGACGCTAATCAACGAAAAAGCCCGCGCTTGCGGGCTCTTCGTGAGAGGGATCTCTCGTCATCCTCAATGCGGTTTAGTGTCCCTGCGAAAGTTTTCCGATCAGGGTGAACAACGGCAGATACATCGCGATGACGATCGAGCCGATGGTGACACCGAGGAAACCGATCAGGATTGGTTCGATCAACGTCAGCAGGTTTGCAATCGCCGAGTCAACTTCCTGTTCGTAGAAATCAGCAATTTTGCCGAGCATCGCATCCAGCGCGCCGGTCTGTTCGCCGATGCCGATCATCTGCGCCACCATGTGCGGGAAGACGTCGGTAGCTTTCAAAGGGTCGACAAAGTTTTCGCCGCGTTCAACTCCCACGCGGACGCTTGTAATCGCTTCTTCGATGATCACGTTGCCGGCTGTGCGGGCCGTGATGTCAAGCGATTGAAGAATCGGCACACCCGAAGAGAGCAGGGTGGAAAGTGTGCGGGCAAATCTGGCGACGGCAATCTTGCGCAGGATATCGCCGAGGATCGGAAGCTTCAACATCAGGCGGTCGATATTCTTTCTCCCGGCCGTTGTCTTGTAGTAATAACGAATCGCGACCACGCTGGCGATAATCGAGACGAGAATTACCAGACCTCCCCAACCCGCAAGGAAACTGCTGATGCCGGTTACGATGCGCGTCGGCAAAGGTAATTGCTCACCCGGTCCGAGCAGGCCGAGGAAAATGTTTTGAAACTGCGGGATGACCACCACCATGATGACGGCCACCGCGGCGATCGCCATGACGATTACGGCGGCTGGATACACCATCGCGGAAACCACGTCGCGCTTGAGTTTTACCAGCTTCTCAATAAACGTCGAGAGGCGCTGAAGAATCAGGTCCAGGATACCGCCCGTTTCTCCCGCTTCCACCATGTTCGAGTAAAGCTGATCAAATACTTTCGGATGGCGCGCCATGGCCGCGGCCAGCGTTGAGCCTTCTTCGACGTCTTGTCTGACCTGCAGGAGGATTTGCTGAAAGTATTTGTTCTCCTGTTGCTGGGCCAGAATCTCCAAACACTGCACCAGGGGCAGGCCGGCATCGATCATCACCGAAAACTGACGGGTGAAGATCGAAAGTTCTTTCGCCTTCACTTTCTTGCGGCCCCCGATTTTGGGAATCCCGATCTCGCGCCCTTTTTCCTTGACGGACGTAAGGGTGACTTGCTCGCGTCGGAGCGTTTGCCGCAAAGCTTCACGATTATCGGCCACACGTTCGCCGACAATGATCTCGTTTAATTTGTTGCGGCCTTTGAATACGTAGGTAGGCATAGCTGAAGGCTCCAGGGTCTGGTCTAAAGGTTAAACGGCCGGGCGAGTTCCGATGGGTCGCGCTTGGGCGTAAGGGCTGGGGTTTTTGGCGCCGTTCGCGGCGCCGTTGTTTACGTTGAGGCCGGAACCTCGTTCGATCAGTTCTCGCAATTCGTCGACATTCGAGGAGCGCTGGAGGGCTGTCTCCATCGTGATCTGTCGCTTGTGATAGAGCGAAGCGAGTGCCTGGTTGAAAGTCTGCATCCCGTACTTGTCTTGTCCGGTCTGCATCATTGAGTAAATCTGGTGCACTTTATCTTCGCGAATAAGGTTTCTGATCGCGCCGTTGGGAATCAAAATTTCCAACGCCATGGCGCGCCCGGTTTTCTCCGCGCGGGGCAGCAGAGCCTGACAAAGAATGCCTTCGAGCACGAGCGAGAGCTGCGCACGAATTTGCGCCTGCTGGTCAGAAGGAAAGACGTCAATGATGCGGTTGATTGTCGATGCGGCTGAGTTGGTGTGAAGAGTGGCGAGCGTCAAGTGGCCCGTTTCAGCGATGCGTAGAGCTGACTCAATCGTTTCGAGGTCGCGCATTTCGCCGACGAGTACGAT
>JANLZV010000193.1:0-7659 GCA_031366425.1 Pyrinomonadaceae bacterium
TCCCGCATGGACACCTGCCGCAACTGGTTCGCGCCGGATGCGCCATCGATGACTTCGATCGCATCAATGCCCAAAGTTTGAGCTACCGGAATGCAATATTGATGGCCGTCGGAAACGACCACGTTCGTTGCCACCAGTCCGAAAGTCACCGGCAGGCGAATTTCAAACGTCGTCCCATGACCCAGCTCCGTGGCCACTCGTAACTCCCCGCCCACTTGCTCGACCGCAGTTTCAACCACGTCGAGCCCCACGCCCCGCCCCGAGATTTCTGACACCGAGGCACGCGTAGTAAAACCCGGACGAAAGATTAAACGCAGACCTCGATCGATATCAATGCGCTCGATGTTCGGCGCGACGCCGGCAGCGCCCAGACCGAGTCGCGCTGCGGCCGCGGCGATGATCGTGGGATCGATGCCTCGACCGTCATCGGTCACCCGCACTCGCGTTTGACTGCCTTCGCTGAGGGCCTCGATCCGAATGGCGCCACGCAAGCTCTTTCCCACTGCGGCGCGCTGTTCCGAGATTTCAATCCCATGGTCCACTGCGTTGCGCACCAGATGGACCAGAGGGTCGGCGATGGCATCGGCGAGCAACTTATCGATCCGAAGTTCACCGCCAAGTATTTCAAAATCGATCTCTCTTCCGGCCAGCCGGGCCGCTTCTTTGCCGGCGCGGATCGCGCGCTGGAAAGTCGGCGCGAGGGAAACCATGCGGAGGTTAATCAGTTCATCTTCAACGCTCAGGAACCGGCTGCGAATTTTCTCGCTCAGATTTTTTAGCTCACTCTGAGTTACGGGCGCCGCCGCGTCGCCGCTTAAGGCGAGTTCCAACGCAGCAGATGTTGTTCGAAAGAGTTCATGAGTGGATGAAATCAGGCGGTCAAGCTTTTCCAAATCGGTCCGAATGAAATTGGATAGCGACGCCACGGTTGCAACTGCAGGAGCAGTAGATTGAGACGATTCACGCTCCCCAGCGGAAACCAATGCCAGCTGCACTTCGGCAAACCCTGCGAGCGCTGCCTCTAGATCCGCGATGCTTTCGTGGCCGGCAAACAAAACCCGAAAGGTTATTTTCTCCGGATGTTTTTCGTTGACTGATGGCGAGCTGGTTACAACCTCGCCGCATTCGGCAAGCCTTTCCTTGAGCCGGACAAACTGCTCGTCAAAATCTCCCAATTCAAACGACGTAACGATTTCGAAAATTGAACTGCCTTCCTGAATTGCGCTCATCAATCGAAACCGTTGGGGTTCGTCAAGAGCTTGCCAGATTTCAGATGGCACGTTTCCAAAGGCCGTGGTCTCAGTTTCCGCAGCCGCACCGTTCTCAGTGTCTCCGGCAACTTCCCGCAATTGTTGTAAGAGGATTGCACGCGAAGGTTCCGGCGCCCCCGCAGCGGCGAAACTCACGCTTTCACCAAAAGCAGTCAGTCCCGCGGCAAACGCGTCAATTAGATCATCGTTGAAATTTATTCGTCCGTTGCGTGCCTGGGCCAAAACGTTTTCGAGTTCGTGCGCGACTTGCGTGATCGTTTCAAGTCCACAGGATGCGGCGGAACCTTTAACGCTGTGAACTCGGCGAAAAAGACGATCGATGGTGGCGCGTTGCTCGCGTTTCGATGGTCCATCTGACACGGCGCGCAGTTTTTCAAGATCATTGAACAGGTGTTCAACCAGTTCCTCGATCTCGATCAGGAATTCGCGTTGGGTTTCATCCACGCAGCAATAGTAGTTGGTTAACGGTGAATAGGCTAAGGAATGTTTCGCGTTCCGGGTTTCTAGTTGCGCGAACAGCGAGTTGCTCGTTTGGTTAAAAGAAACTCAGAACCTGAAACTTCGAACTCGAAACTAGTCTTCAGTTGACGACTCGATCTCTTCATCCGAGGACTCTTCAGACTCTTCGTGCTGGACATTAGTTTGCGGCTGTTGTTCGTCGAGATCTCGCTTGATCGCATCTAGAATGCCGTTGATAAACTGGGTGGCTTCGTAGGTGGAAAAACGGCGAGCGATCTCGAGAGCTTCGTTGATCGTAACGGTGCGAGGAGTAGGCTCGTGAAGAAACTCGTAAACTGCGAGCCGAAGAATATTGCGATCGACGATCGCCATGCGGGGAATGCGCCAATGCTCCGCGCGGGAACGGATCCGTTCGTCGAGCTCAACCAGGTGCGCCAGGGTGCCGCTCGCGAGCCGCGACGCGAAATCCCGCGCAGCCTCCTCGATATCGGCATCGCCCAGTTGTGCCCAGTAAAGACGCAAAACGTCTTCGGGTACAACACCGGCAATGTCAGCCGCAAAGAGCATTTGCAAGGCGCATTCACGCGCCTTACGTCGCGAACCCATAAAACACCAGATAAATAGTTAACAGTGAAAAGTGATGGGTGAAAAGGTTAAAGCTCGGAAGACTGACTCTTCACTTTTTACTTTTCACTTATCACCGACTCATAAAGATTGACCAATTCCACCGCCGTCGTAGCGGCTTCAAAACCCTTGTTCCCTAACTTGACTCCGGCGCGATCGATTGCCTGGTCCACGGTGTCAGCCGTAACCACTCCAAACACCACCGGCACGCCCGTTTGCAATCCGGCTTCCCCAATTCCACGGGTAACCTCGGCCGTGATGTATTCAAAGTGGGGCGTCTGGCCCCGAATGATCGTTCCCAAACAAATGACCGCATCGAAATTTCCCGATCCCGCCAGCTTCAAAGCTAAAAGCGGCAACTCGAAAGCGCCGGGCACTCGGTAGATCTGAACGTCCTGATCCGTTGCACCTAATCGACCCAGCGCGTCGAGCGCGCCATCGACCAATCGCGAACTGATGAAATCATTCCACCGACTGGCGGCAATCGCGAAACGAAATCCCTGACCGTTGAGTTGTCCTTCGTGGATTACTGGTTGCAAAAGTTGGCGGCTCCGATTCGTGCAGCTACTCCGTTAGACCATGAACTTTTCGCAGTATAGGTGATTGAGTTTAGGGGCGGCAAGTTGAGCAGTTTTGCAGAGCCGGTCAGTTTGAAAATTTTATTGGCACCGCACTTCAGTGCGATGCTACAACCCAGGAGGCTGCGAAATCGTTTCAACGATTTGGCAGTGAAACCGTTGAAACGGTTTCCGTTCCCACCAGTCTTCAGTCACCTGGCTGAAGCCGGGTGCTAATCAAAGCTGCTCGCTTTCAGATTGCCGCACTATCAGTTTTGCCGTTTGCAAGACCGTAGGATTCACAGTGGAAGCGCAACGGGGCCGTCAAGCTCCTCTAAAAACCGGCACGCGTTTTTCCAGAAACGCAGATGTGCCTTCGCGCATGTCGGCAGTCTTGAAGAGCCCCGCGAAGAGTTCGGTTTCCAAAGCCAACCCCTCGGCTAAGGATAACTCAGCTCCGAGTCTGACCGCCTTGAGACAAGCTCGAATCGCGAGCGGTGCAAGGCCGGCGATTTCATTCGCCAAAGACTCTGCTTCCACCAACACGTCTCCAGAGCTGACGAGGCGATTAACCAAACCCAGGCGGAGCGCCGCATCGGCGTCAACGATTTTTCCCGTTAGCATCATCTCAAGCGCTGGTCCTGGTCCAATCTCGCGAGCCAGCCGTTGCGTGCCACCGTAACCCGGAATGAGCCCCAGCCTGGTTTCCGGCAAACTAAAACGCGCGCCTGATGAGGCCACCCGTAGATGACAAGCCAACGCGAGTTCACAACCACCTCCGGCGGCAATGCCGTTAACCGCAGCGATCACGGGCACGCTTAGAGCTTCAATCTGGTTGCAGAGCGCCTGGCCTCGGGAAGAGATTTGCAGTGGGGCGGAAATTTGCAGTGGGTCAGCGTTAGCGAGTTCGCTGATGTCCGTTCCTGCACAAAACGCTTTTTCACCGGTCCCGGTAAGGATGACGGCGCGCAACACGGTGTCGCCCTCAAGCTCTGTGAAGATCGCGTTAAGCGCGAGAATCATCTCGCGAGAAAGCGCGTTGAATTTTTCGGGTCGGTTCAGGCGAACGATCTCGATTGAACCTCGCCGTTCAGTGACAATCACGGTCATCGGTATTTGTAGAGCGAAGCTGGTCCAGCTCAATCGTTATTGAACCGGACCTTTCAACTACACCAGATTCATTGGGGTTGGATTCTTAGGATCTTTGTAGTCGTAGAAACCGCGGCCAGACTTACGCCCATACAATCCAGCCAACACCATTCGTTTCAATAATGGCGGAGGTGCGAATCGCTTTTCCCGAAATTCATCAAACATAATTTCGGCGATGTAGTAAGTGGTGTCGAGGCCGACAAAGTCACCGAGCGTAAAGGGCCCCATTGGATAACCCAGCCCGAGTTTCATCGAAGTGTCGATATCAACGATCGAGCCGACGCCTTCCTCCAACGCGCGAATCGCATCGAGCATGTAAGGCACGAGCAGACGGTTGACGATGAAGCCGCTCCGGTCGCCGGCCCGCACCGGGACCTTCCCGAGTTGTTTTCCAAACTCAATTCCCTGTTCGTAAACAGCGCCGTCCGTCAGAATGGTGCGCACTACCTCGACTAGTTTCATCAAGGGGACGGGATTAAAGAAGTGTAATCCTATGAAACGCTGCTGACGCTCGGCGGAAGTCGCGGTCATCATCGCGGTGATCGAAATGGAGGAAGTGTTTGAAGCGAAGATGGTCTCCGGCTTACAGATTCGATCCAGTTCCGCGTAGGTTTTTTGTTTCTCTTCGAGGTTTTCGATGATTGCTTCAATGATGATGTCGCAATCGGCGAGGTCTGCAAATGAAGTCGTCCCGGACAGGCGCGCGCGAATTTCCGTTTGCTGATCCGCGGTAATCGATCCTTTTTCCGCAAACTTTGCGAGCGATTTTTCAATGCCCGCGAAACCCTTCTTGATTAGTTCGTCGGAAACTTCGCGCACGACGGTTTCGAATCCGGCGCTGGCCGCAATCTGGGCGATACCCGAACCCATCAGTCCACAACCCAACACTCCCACTTTCTTGATTTCCATCTCTTCGATTCTCCTACTATTCAGTTTTGATTCTTGCGTCGCGCAGCTGCGCGCGAGTCGCGGGCCAGTCGCCCGCACTTCAAATTATTCCGGCGAGGCAGCCTCAGTAACTTCGACCATGCCGTAATCTTTCGCGTTGCTCTTGAGCCACTGATTGTACTCCTTGCTCCAGGCCATAAAATCCACTTCCAGCTGGTGTTCCTCCGCCCGTGCCTTCTTGATGACGGTGGCCGGCTGGTCCTTCAAATTCGTAGTCAGCGCTTGGGCTTTGATCACCAGCGCCTGCAAACGCTCGCTCAACTCGCCGGCTTTGGGATCCAGCACCGGGCCAGACTTCAATGCCTGCACAGCGCTTTCGACGTTGGTCGCGTCGCGGTCTTTCAGCACCTGGTAAAACGCTTCCTGCGCTTCGTTCATCGACTTCGCGTAAGCGACAAAGCGGTCTGTCTTTTCATTTCTAACTGGAGCGTTCTCGCTAACAACCACGGCCGGCAAGGGATCACGGAAATGGTGCACCACCTGCGAAAAACTAACGACCACGATCGCGATTGAGATCAGCCGCAGAACTTTCCATACCGTAGCAATTCCTGAGTTCTCGCCTGGTCGCCGGTAATCGACAGCCAGCGCGAGCACCCCACCGCAAATCAATCCGCCCAGGTGCGCCGAGTTGTCGATGAAACCGCGGCCCATGTATCCGATAAAAAGATTGAGCATGATCATCGGGAGCAGCCCGGTGCCAAACGCTCGCTTAAAACCTTCCGGCAACTCGCGCCGGTATTTGATCCCAAAGACAAAGAGCACGCCGACCAGACCGAAGAGGGCCCCGGACGCACCCGCCGAGAGCGCGTCGTAGTCTTTGAAAATGAAACGACCTGGGCCGGCGGCAAGGTTTGGTCTGACCGTCAAGAAACTTGCCAACACGCCGGCGATGCCAGTCAGCACCCAGAAGAAAACAAACTTCGACGATCCATAAAGCTTTTCCACGTATGGACCAACCACCCAAAGGCTGTACATGTTGATCAGCAAGTGCGGCAAGTTCACGTGAAGAAACATCGGCGTGACCAGTCGCCACCATTGATGCTGGCCGCTGATCGAGCTATTGAGTTTAGCTCCGTAGGTCCAAAGCACTTCGTTGGGAAACTCCCAGAGCGCGGCGCCCGTCATGCCACTCGAATTCCACATTAAAAGGAACACGAAGATATTCGCAATTAGGAGAATGATGGTGAACTTGTAAGGTCGTTCGAGTACCGCGCGTGCAAAGCGAAGAGTTTCACTGTCGACTTGGCGAGCCGGTGCCGGGTTACTGTTTACACTCGTGCCACAGACGGCGCAATTCTGTTGGCCGGCGCCGATGATCGAGCCGCAACTGCGGCACATGCTTGGCCGACCGCCGTCGGACTTCGGAGTTTCTTCGTTGTTTGCCAAGCGCTTACGCCAACAAGCGTGATGCTTCTCAAATAAAAAGCATCACGCTCAATATTTCTTCAAGAGTTGGATTGAACCTGATGAGATTCTACACTGAACCTATGGGAAGGCGTAACCGCTCCGAGTTTACTAACCTCAGTGCTTACGGCCAGATCGAATTCAGCAACGCCGCCAAACGGTAGCCGCCCCACGACACGCGTTGACGTACAGCCCGCAGCGCCTTTTGGTTATACCCGGGCGAAGGTGTCACATTAGTCTTCATGCCTGGATAAGCAACTTGCTTCGCAACCAGCAAACTCTCAGCGGCCCAGGCATTAAAGTTGAATGGATCTTTTAGATTCACGCCGGGCGCAGTGGAGGGATTCCCTCTCATTGCAATCAGCGTGGCCGGACCAATTTGCTGCAGCGGCGGCGGCGCGAAATTGGGACCAGTTTTGGGAAAGCTGCCGATGCCGCCGTCCCAATAGCTGTGAAGGTTGGTGACTCTTAGTTGGCCCCCAGTTCCGGGGATACTAATCGACACAAGATTTCCGCCGCGATCGCCTTCGCGATTCGTGCTGTCCACTCTGGTGGCGCAGTGGAGCGGCTCGTGAATGTCGCCGACGAAGTGAATGATCAAACGCAGGGCCTGGGCCCTTGCGTCATCGTCGGTACTGGTTCGAAGAATTGCTACGTTTTCAGTCAGCGCCGTTACGATGTTCGGAGTAGGTAGTTCCGGTAATGGAGTGTTGTCGAGGGAAAAGGGAGCGTCGATGAAATGGAGCTGTTTGAATGGATCGAATTCGGAGAAGGGTCTGAGGTCATCCGCCCAGTGGGCCGCGTTGACGAAGTCTTTGCTTTGGTTGGAAATTTCCGCCGGGTTGATCGGTCGCGCCAGCAATGCCTCTGCCTGCGCTTTGGCGCGAGGGTTAAGACGCTTGAGCGCGATCGCAGCAACCATCATGTGTCCACCGGCTCCCCAGGCCAGCGCGAGAGACGGTGTACAAAGTAAGACTCCGACGAGGGCTATGGCAGTTCTGAACTTAAACAACTGGCGCGCATTTTTGGTGTGCATGAGTAATCTCCTTCGGGGGTAAGCGGCAATCGGTGGTGTTGAAGATGACTCCACGAGCTTTCGCAAAGAGACTTCCCTTTCGCCAGATCAGGAGTTCTGTGGGAACGTCCACGAAATGTCTTTTGGAATTCACCGCTATTAAGGCGCGCGATGTATATCACATGTCGGACGCAGTTTGCACCAAAAGTGGCGAGTCAATGATGCACTGCTT
>JANLZV010000212.1:0-2489 GCA_031366425.1 Pyrinomonadaceae bacterium
GCACCTATTGCCACACCTCCGAAGTCGGGCGACGCGATCCTCCGTCCAGTCACTACTTGATCGCGGGACGCAGTCCGGGAAAGCGAAAATAGACTTTCGCTAGTGGTCCATGCGAGCCGATTAGAGATGCTGCAGAAAACATTTCACGAAGTAGTTAATGGCGTTCGCAATTCGCGCGAGAAGTTCGCTGCGTCCGTGGATCGTTTTCGCCTGGTCGCTATGTTGCTGGCGATCTGCGGTCTCGGTCTGCTCTGCGTTTCAGTTGTGGGCCTGGCCATGACGCCCCAGGGAGCGGGGCTCGACTATTCCACTTTCAAACACAACAGTCAGCGTCATGCGTCGCTCGCTTGCAATTCATGTCATCAGCGCACCGATAATTCCGCGACGCCGCGCTTCCCCGGTCACAAAGCTTGTACGAGTTGTCACCTCGCGCAATTTGTGACGCCGAATGTACCGATGTGTGTGATTTGCCATGCGGACGTTAATAGCTCAAACCCACCGCTGAAGGCTTTTCCCGGAAAGTTCAACGAAAGTTTCAACGTGAAGTTTGATCACGCGCAACATATGAACGGATCAGCACGACCATCAAATGGTTGTTCTTCGTGCCACTCGCGCATTCGGAGTCGACCGGCGGCCCTCGCTATTCCGTCTTCTTTGGCGGCCCATAACCAGTGCTACACGTGTCACACTCCCGAAAGCAAATCAAACTCGGGCCGGGAGATCGGTTCGTGTGGGGTGTGCCACGAACAGAAAGGTTTCGCTCGAACCAGCATCAACGCGCGGGCTTTTCGCTTTTCGTATAGTCATGCGAAGCACGGCAGCGCGCAACGTCTCTCGTGCGCCGATTGCCACTCGGTAACTGCGGGCGGATCACAATCTCGCCAGGTAAGTTCCCCGGCCACGACTGAACACTTTGCCGGGTCGCGTGGAACAAGTTGTTTGACTTGTCACAACGGTAAGCGCTCATTCGGTGGCGACCTGGCGTTTAAGGATTGCCGGCGTTGTCACTCAAGCTCAACCTTTCGCATGCCGATGTAACAAGGAGTCAACGGACCGGATTTGGAGGAAAAAGTTTGACAGGCCCTGGCCCGCTAACTAAGATTGTGACGCGTTATTCCCTCCCCAGCTAGTTCATGTTCCTTCTCCTTAAAATTAATTCTGAGGACGCTTGATGAAAAAACTATTGGCCGTTATCGCTTTATTGTTGGGTGTGGCATCGATTCTGGTGGGCAGCAGTTCAGGTCTGAGTGTGGCCCAGGATGCGGTTTTGGAAAGTAAGACGCAGCCGAAGGAAGTGAGTCTCGGGAAGGACAGCCAGTCAGACAAATACGGCGAGGCTCCCTTCAATCATGAGAACCACTCCGCCAAGAACTACAACGTGGACGGCAAAGCTGTAATTCCCTGCGTTGAATGCCATCATACCGATCAGCCCGCGGCAGATTTAAAAGCCCCTCTGAAGACTTCGGAACGCACGGTACCACTCACTACAGCATTGTTGGCGACTGCTGATGCCAAGGCCGTAAAGTCGTGCCGCGCTTGTCATCTCCAGGCCGGCGATGATAGCGCCCCACTTCCGGCAGTCACCTACGAAGGCAAACCCGCGCCTACCAAACTCACCAATGAAGTCGCCTACCATATGAACTGTAACGTTTGTCACGACAAAGCGATCACCGCGCGCCCTGCCTTGAAAGGTAAGATTCCGGGCTCGGCTGATTGTCTCGTCTGTCACAAACCCGTCAGTTAGAGGATGAGCTTTTCTGCTTGTCGATCAGCAGCGATGGATTCCAATGACGCTTGTCTTTAATGTGCTGGATGTGACACGAAGTGCAGTTTGGTTTATCGCGATCGATGATCGTCCGGTTTGATGTTGCTTCCACGCGTCCGTTATGACAATTACCGCAGGTGGCGCGCGGCGTTTCGCGATCGATTGGATTGAACGTTTTATGACAGCTGGAGCAGGAGAGTTCGCCTTCACTGTTACCACGAATGCCTGGCGTGACGCGCACGCGCTGCACATGGAGCGCGTGAAACTGTTTGCTCCGCCACCTGTCGTCAGTGTCGCCGGCTCCTCCCGCATCGCCGGGCACTCGGGCTACCGCAATCTGCTTGAGAGACCACTCAGCGTCGCTTAATCCCTTCCACTTCCATTTGCCGTCAACCACTGGATAGCCAAACGTCCCACCGTGTGGCGTGCGCACTCGGCGACCGTTGTAGCTGCGCGAATTTCCATCGTTGTGACACTCGGTGCAGGTTTGAAGTGCGGCCTCTCCGGGTTTGAATTCGAAGCCGCGGTGTTCGCCGTGGCAGGAAACGCAACCGAGCCCAGCGGCCGCGTGAGGCTCAATCAGGGTTGCGACAAACGCGTCAGTCGTATGACAGGCTTTGCAGTTGTCCTCCATGCTGGCGGAAAGCGCGTGACAACTGGAGCAGGCGTTTGCGTTCGACTTGATTGCAATCGGCGGCGATATCTGGAAACCGGAAGCCGCATG
>JANLZV010000217.1:0-4799 GCA_031366425.1 Pyrinomonadaceae bacterium
CTCGTACATGGCGACCTGATATCGGCGTTGAAGTTCAACCCGTTTATGGTCGTCGCGCTGCCGTTTTTGATCTACGTACTGTTGCGGCACACCAACGCTGTCCTGCGCAATCGACCGATCAATCGTAACCGGCTCGAAGCAAAATATATCTGGCTGATCTTCGTCGTGGTGCTATGTTTTTGGATCATCCGCAACACGCCGTTCTATCCGTTTCCCGTGTAGAGCGATTCGCTGACATTCGCTGACACCAATGCGCGCAGCAACCGAGGAGGTCTTATGCGTTTTCTGATCGCGTCAATACTAACGCTCGTCATCGTGGCTATATCATTCGGCCAGGAAAGCAAACCCGCGCAGGCGAAGTTCGTTTCTCCGAGCCGACTGGTCCATACGTTTTCGATCGTTGCGCGTGATCCGAACACGGGTGAGTTGGGAGTGGCAGTGCAGTCACACTGGTTTTCGGTCGGCTCGATCGTTCCCTGGGCCGAGGCAGGCGTCGGCGCAGTGGCCACCCAGTCATTCGTGGATCCCAGTTACGGGAAGCTGGGAATTGAATTAATGCGCAACGGCAAGAGCGCGCCCGAAGCATTGAAAGCTTTGCTCGCCGGCGATGAAGGTCGCGAAGTGAGGCAAGTCGCGATGATCGATATCCAAGGGCGCGTCGACGCGTGGACCGGCAAGAACGACATTCAGGCGGCGGGTCATTTCGTCGGCAAAGACTTCTCGGTGCAGGCAAACCTGATGCTGAACGATAAAGTTTGGCCGGCGATGTCTCAGGCTTTTCAAAATGCGAAAGGCGATCTGGCCGAACGAATGTTGGCTGCGCTCGACGCCGCGCAGAGCGTGGGCGGCGACATCCGCGGTCGACAATCTGCGGCGCTGATCGTGGTCACCGGCAAACCAACTGGGATGGCCTGGAAAGATCGCACTTTCGATCTTCGAGTGGACGACAGCGCGGAGCCGCTGCTTGAATTGCGCCGGCTGGTTACTCTCCAACGCGCTTACAATCACATGAATGCCGGTGATCTCGCGGTTGAGAAGAAGGATAACGGAGGCGCGTTGCGAGAATACTCGGCGGCAGAGAAACTCGTCCCCGAGAATGCGGAAATGATCTATTGGCACGCGGTGGCGCTGGTGAACATGGGCCGGGTGGATGAATCGCTGACGCTGTTTCGCAAAGTATTCGCGATGGATAAAAACTGGGCGACGCTGACGCCGCGCTTACCAAAGTCGGGGTTGTTGCCTGACGACGCAAAGTTGATTGAGCGCATACTTTCCGTCGCGAAGTGATCTCTGCGCGAGCCTCTGCAGTTTAAGCTGCCCAAGTGGTGAGCCCTCCTCACGGTCGGGGTTCAGCTTGAGCTTCTGCTATCCTAATCTCTTCTGAAATGCCCGAGATCAACGACAACCTGAAGGAGCGAGTGCGCGCGTTTTGGCAGCAGAACCCGTGCGGGGTGAAGTTTGCCGACGCCGCGCCCGGCACGCGTCGTTTTTTTGAACTGGTCGAAGCCCACCGCTACACGAAGGAATGGCACATCCCCGAGGCGGCGGACTTCGCCGGAGCCGGCGGCCGGAAAGTGTTGGAAATTGGCTGCGGACTTGGCACCGACGGGGCCCAGTTTGCCGAAGCCGGCGCTGATTACACGGGAGTGGATCTTACTGAAGCGGCCGTTGAGCTGGCGCGCAAACGCTTTGAGTTTTCGGGTCTCTCGGGGAAATTCCGCACCGCCGACGCGGAAAATCTCGACTTCGCTGACGACACTTTCGATCTTGTATACTCGCACGGCGTTTTGCATCACACTCCCGAAACACAGCAGGCGATAAATGAAGTGCACCGGGTGCTGCGTCCGGGCGGACGCGCCGTCGTGATGCTCTATCACCGCGATTCATATAATTACCGGGTAAATATTTCGGTGCTACGGCGTGCGGGCGCGCGACTGCTGAATTGGAAGCCGGGCGTCCGTCTGGTCCATCTAATCACGCGGGAACCGATCGAATCGCTGCGCCAACACGCGCAGAGTTTGCAGACAGCTAAACAATCCTATTTGTCAGCAGAAGAGTTTTTGAATCAGAACACGGATGGCGCCGGCAATCCTTTGGCACGAGTTTATTCGCGGACGCAGGCGCGTGAGTTGTTCAAAGATTTTTCGGAAGTTACTTTGAAGACTTACTTTCTTAACAAGCGCTGGTTGCCGCTGGTAGGAAATCTTTTGCCGCGTTCGCTGGAAACGCGTTTGGCCTCTCGCTGGGGTTGGCACTTGTGGATTTACGCCACGAAGTAGTTTTGTGGCCGCTAACGAAGTCTTGGAATTATGAAGAGTATCCTGGTAACTGGTGGTGCTGGATTCATCGGCTCGCATCTGGTCGATCGTTTACTTGGCGAAGGCGATTGGCAAGTCACCGTCGTCGACGACTTTAATAATTTTTACGATCCGGCCATCAAGCGTGAAAACGCCCGGCGGGGCGCGCAGAGTGCGAACTACCGGCTCGTCGAAGCTGACATTCGCGACGTCGTCGCGTTGCAGCAAATGTTCGATCACACGAACTTCGATTGCATCGTTCACCTTGCGGCCCGCGCCGGAGTGCGGCCTTCGCTGGAAGAGCCGGTGCTCTACACGGAAACCAATATCAACGGCACGATGAACCTCCTCGAACAAGCGCGTGCACATGGCATCAAGGAATTCGTTTTCGGTTCTTCATCCTCCGTTTATGGCGAAAACGCGAAGGTGCCGTTCAGTGAAGACGATCCGGTGCGCCGGCCGATTTCACCTTACGCAGCGACGAAGGGGGCCGGGGAATTGCTCTGCCATGCCTACGCGCATCTCTACGGCATTCGCTCGATCTGCCTACGCTTTTTTACGGTCTATGGACCACGCCAACGTCCGGATCTTGCGATTCATAAATTTGCGCGGTTGATCAGCGAGGGTCGACCGATCCCCGTTTTTGGAGACGGCACTACTCGCCGCGATTACACTTTCATCGACGACATCATTGCGGGGGTTCGCGAGGCGATAGATTACGTCGGCGATGCGACCCAGAGCCCTTACGAAGTGATCAATCTCGGCGAGTCGCGGACAGTCGAGCTGCGCGAGTTGATCGCCTTGCTCGAAAGTGAGCTAGGTATGAAAGCGGTAATCGATCGCCAGTCGCTGCAACCAGGCGACGTGCCGCAGACATTTGCCGACATCACCAAAGCACGGCAAATACTCGGCTACGATCCGCAAACTCAGATCGAAGAGGGCATCAAAAAATTCGTCGCATGGTTTCGAAGTACGGAAAGGAAGTCGCGCTAGCGCGGAAAGCGTTTTCAAAGCCGGCGCGAGTCCTCGAGTCGGGTGAGCTATTATGGGTTCCCCCAGTTTAACTGCAGGCTGATTGATGGCAACCAACGGCAACATTATTGAGAAACCGCTCCCGCAGGAAATGCAGGCGCACACCTATTCGATCATGAATGAGGTCGAGCGCGGTCATTGGTGGTTTGTCGGGCGCCGCCGGATCATTGAAAGCTTTCTCGCGCCCCTCGCTCGTGAAATTCGGCAAGCTCTCAAGGGCCCAGGCTCTCCGGCTAACAGCGCCACTTCGGCGTCGCTTAAGATTTTGGACGTTGGTTGCGGCACGGGCGCGAATCTCGAAATGCTTTCTCAGTTTGGCGAAGCTGAAGGCGTAGACGTTTCCGCTGACGCGCTCGCATTTTGCCGCGCGCGCGGATTGGTTAACGTGAAGCAGGGCGAGGCCGAAGCCCTGCCTTATGAAGACGCGGCCTTTGATTTGGTGACAGGACTCGACGTAGTAGAACATTTGGATGACGATCTTGCCGGGTTGAAAGAAATGCGACGAGTGCTCCGGCGCGAAGGACGCGCGCTGATCTTTGTACCCGCATTTATGTTTTTGTGGGGCGTTCAGGACGACATCAGTCATCATCGTCGTCGCTACACGATGGCTGAATTGAAACAAGTTGTGACTAGCGCCGGATTTCAGGTCGAACGGGCAACCTATGTCAACCTCAGTTTCTTCGCGCCGATATTGTTCGGTAGACTCTTGATGCGCATCACCGGATTTCGTCCGGCTTCCGAAAACAATCTGACGGTTGGATTCCTGAATGGCGGATTAGGAATGGTGTTGGGAGCAGAGAGCTTTCCGCTTCGGTTCTTCAATTTTCCGTTCGGCGTTTCAATTATTCTGGTGGCACGCAAAGTTGAGTAGGACGGACGGCTGGTTGTTAACGAGAGCCGTTCGCGGATTTGGTTTGATGAAAATTTACGAAGCAGAAGACACTTTGGTAATCAACACGCGCGCGCCCCAACCCGATGGCGGCCAGCCGGAACTCTCGATATTCCTCCCCGTTTATAACGAAGAGCCAAACCTGCGGCCGCTTCAGGCAAAGCTTGACGAGTCTCTGACGGCGCTTAACCGTACGGCGGAAATCATCTACGTTGACGACGGTTCTTCAGATGGGAGTTTGGCAGTTCTCCGCGAATTAGCCAGCAATGACCGGCGCGTGCGGGTGGTGGCGCTTAAGAGAAACTACGGGCAAACCGCCGCGATGGCTGCGGGTATTGATGCGGCCATGGGCCAGGTTCTGATCCCCATGGACGCAGATCTGCAAAACGATCCGCGGGACATCTCGCGCTTGCTCGATAAGCTGGACGAGGGCTACGACGTCGTTTCAGGTTGGCGCAAACATCGCCAGGACAAAGTGGTGACTCGGAAAATTCCGTCGATGATTGCTAATCGACTGATTTCGTGGATTGGCGGCGTGCCATTGCATGATTACGGCTGCACCTTGAAGGCTTACCGGCTCG
>JANLZV010000237.1:0-3883 GCA_031366425.1 Pyrinomonadaceae bacterium
GTAATAAGTGAGCATTCGGTCTTCGGCCACCTATCACTTATCACTTATCACTCATTACCGCTTTACAGTCCTCTACCAGCGATGAATTTGACCAGGTCGCGGACGCGGCATGAATAGCCCCACTCGTTATCGTACCAGGACAGGATCTTGATCAGTTTTCCATTGATCACCTTGGTATATTCCGCGTCGACGATTGAAGAGTTTGAGTTGCGCTTAAAGTCGATCGACACCAGCGGCTCTTCGGAAAAAGCCAGAATACCCTTGAGTTCCTCATTGGCGGCATCTTTCAAGGCGCGATTCACTTCCTCAGTCGTAGTCTCTTTCTCAACATCCATCACCACATCAACCAGCGAAACGTTCGGCGTCGGCACCCGTACCGAGATACCGTCAAACTTACCTTTCAGCTCCGGCAGCACCAGGGCCACTGCCTTCGCCGCGCCGGTCGATGTTGGGATCATCGAAAGTCCGGCAGCGCGCGCGCGCCGCAGATCCTTATGCGGAAGATCGAGCAGCTGCTGATCGTTTGTGTAGGAATGAATCGTGGTCATCTGTGCGGAACGAATGCCAAACTTCTCATGAATCACCTTCGCTACCGGGGCCAGACAATTCGTAGTGCACGAAGCGTTGGAAATAATGTGATGCGCTGCAGGATCATATTTCTCTTCGTTCACCCCTAGCACAATAGTTATGTCTTCGTTCTTGGCTGGCGCTGAGATAATGACTTTTTTTACGGAGCCACGCAGGTGTTTACGAGCATCTTCGGCTTTGGTGAAGATTCCGGTTGACTCGATCACAATCTCGGCGCCCACTGATTCCCAATCGATCGCCGCGGGATCGCGTTGCGAGAAAACCTTAACCTCGTCATCTCCGACCTTGATGCCGTTCTCTGTGGTCGTGATCTCATGGTCCAGATTCCCTAGCACGGAATCGTACTTCAGGAGATAAGCGAGGGTCTTGGTGTCAGTCAGATCATTGACCGCTACAAAATCAATCTCGGGATCGCCAATTGAAGTACGAAAGATATTCCGGCCGATGCGACCAAAACCATTGATGCCAACCTTCACCGCCATGCCTGATGTCCTCCTGCGAATTATTCCAACCACTCATTTTCCAGCTCAAACGGACTCCAGCAAGGCAGGCTTCTGCTTCGCCGTGTCGCTCAAAACAGTGGCACGGGCCTCATGCCCGTGGGTCACGCAGATGTGCGTGCCACCTGGGATCGAAAAAACTTGCTGGGATTAAAGAAGTCCAAGATTATGCGGCGTAGCTTTAGGTGTCAAGCGTGCATCTGATGGCTCATTCTTGGCATAGCTAACGCGTTGATGCGCTGATCACTCGCGCAGCCGAAAGCCGGCAAAGTGGATCTTTTTGAAACCGCGTTGCTGTAAATAGCGTAGTACTGACTTGATTGAGCAGCACTCTTTTGCTAACAGTTTGTATCGTTTGCCTCGGATAACTTAAAGCGCTACTGAAGGAGTTTGGTCTAATGTTCATTCCTCGGCCTCGTAATCTGCGCACAGCTCTGTTGGGTTGTGCGCTGCTGATTGTTGCTGCCGGAGCAGCTTTGGCTCAAGCGCCGAGGCCTACGCCGAACACGTCCACCCGCCCACCCGGAAGCGAAACGCAGAGTCCGACAACGCCTCCGGGAAGCCAGCGCCCTTCTCCGCAGAATCCGCCCAGCGCGCCTGCAGTTCCGAGAGTGCCTCCGGCGACGTCTCCGCAAACTCCTTCTTCGGTGCCCTCGGCAACACCTCCAGTTTCGCCCACTGATCTTCCGACGGATACACCACCGCAGGACGTCCCAATGCTGGAACCGACCGATCCAAAGTTTCCGGCAATTGAGCGCCGGCCGCTACCGCCAATGCCAAACCTGACGCGGCTGGGAGTTTCGGGAGAAACCCTGACGCTCTCGCTCAACGAAGCAGTGAAGCGGGCGCTTGAGAATAACAACGAGATTGAAGTAGCACGCGACGATGTGCGCTTTGCCGAAACGCAACTGCGATCTCTGGAAGGAGTTTTTGATCCGATCTTTAGTTTTGTGCCGCAGATTGATAAGCGCATCACTCCGCAACAGAGTTCCTTAGGCGGCTCCGATTCATCCGGCACGACCACGAGCACCACCTATTCGTTCACTCCTTCGGTGAACAAGCAGTACAGTCGAGGCGGCGGAAACTACAACCTAAGTTTCGCAAACGATCATACGAACACGAGTTCTTCATTCAGCCGAATCAATCCGTTTTACTCGTCAAACTTATCTTTGCAGTTTACCCAACCGCTTTGGCGTAACCGTTCGATCGACAACAACCGTCGCCAGATTCGAATCCAGAAAAAGCGCGTCGAACAATCCGACGCTGACTTTCGCCAACGCACGATCGACGTCATTTCCCAGGTGCAACGGGCGTATTGGGAGTTGGGGTTCGCGCTTCGCGATCAGCAGAATCAGTTAGCGAACCTGAACCTGTCGCGTGAGAACCTCCGGCGGGTCGAAGCGCAGATTGCCGTAGGCACGAAAGCGCCACTCGAACGCGCGGAGGTGCAGACTGAATTAGCCAACCGTGAATCGTCGCTGCTGGTCTCAGTGCAAAACGTTTCCATCGCCGAAAACAATTTGAAGCAATTGATCTTTAAGGATTCAAAATCGCCTGAGTGGTCGGCGCAGCTGACGCCAACCGATACGCCGAGTTTTGACGCTACTCCGGTTAACCTCAATGATGCGCTGCGCGAAGCACGCGAGAACCGTCCGGAGTTGCGTCGGTTGCGTTTGCAGACTGACATCAACAAGATCGACCTGCAGTATTTTCGGAATCAGACCAAGCCGCAGATCGATATTCAGTCAACGCTCGCGACGACCGGCCTGGCTGGAAAAGATGCGTCGGGCGCTTCACCGGCCGGCACTCCGGTGCCACTGATCAGCGGTGTTCCGGCGACGAATGCCAGTGCTTTCCTATTAGCGCAAATTCGCGACATTCAAACGCGCGCGATGTTTCCGCTCGCGGTAGTCCCCACGGTGCCGGCTCCCGGTGGTCCACCAGCCGACTTGATCGGCGGCTATGGCAAGGACTTGAGTAACCTCTTTGGATTTAAAACGCGGAACGTGACGGTCGGACTCTCGATTCAAATTCCGCTGAAGAATCGAACCGCCGAAGCGAATCTCGCGGGGGCGCGAATTCAGTCGGAACAACTCGAAGCATCGACCCGCTCGCAGGAGCAGGTTATCGAAGTTGATGTTCGCAACGCAGCGCAAGCCGTTGAGACTTCGCGACGCCGCGTGTTGGCGGCGCGTGAAGCCAGAACCAATGCCCAGTTGCAACTCGAAGGTGAGCAACGACTCTATCAGGTGGGTCGTTCGACAACCTTCATTCTGTTTCAGCGCGAGAACGCCCTGACGAACGCGAGGAATCTCGAACTACGGGCTGAGACTGATTACAACAAGGCGCTCGCCGATCTACAGCGCGCCACCTCCACCACTTTGCGGGCTAACAACGTAATTGTGGACGCGCCCACTCCGTAAGCGATTTTTTCGATTGCGATTTCGGATTTGCGATTGCTAAGGTATCTGAAGCCTTGGCAATCGCATTTTTGTGAGCTGTACTCAGTTTGCTCTCGTACCAAACTAATGAAGATTTCCGCCACCATCATCACCTTCAATGAGGAAGCGAATATTCGTGCGGCTTGCGAGTCGGTGGCGTGGGCCGACGAACTGATCGTCGTCGATTCGAGATCTACTGATAAGACCTGTGCGATCGCGGAAGAGTGTGGTGCGAAGGTCATTCAGCGCGATTGGCCGGGATTTGCGGCTCAAAAGCAGTTTGCGGTTGAGCAGAGCGCGTTCGATTGGATTTTCAGCCTCGACGCGGACGAACGAGTCTCAGAACCACTCCGG
>JANLZV010000244.1:0-10248 GCA_031366425.1 Pyrinomonadaceae bacterium
CCGATCATCAAGATTAAGGGTTTGATGGGAAACGAGATGAGGCGCGCGGTGGTGACCGTTCTATGATGCGACTTCCTAAATTTGACTACCGCACTCCGCGCGAGATCGTGGAGGCGGTGAAGATCATGGCCGGCTCAGGGCCGGAGGGGCAATTCGTGGCTGGGGGCACCGATCTCTATCCGAACATGAAGCGCCGTCAGCAAACGCCGAAGACTGTGATCTCCGTGATGCGCGTGCCGGAGTTGAACCAGATCACCGGAGACGGAACCACAGGCGTTCGCATTGGCGCTTCGGTCACGCTTACCGACATTTGCGAACACCCGCTGATCAATCGTGACTATCCCGTCGTGGCTCATTCGGCGCGCACCATCTCGACGCCGCTTCTGCGAAACATGGGCACAATCGGGGGCAATCTGCTGCTCGATACGCGCTGCAACTATTACGATCAGAATTACGAATGGCGCAAGGGCATCAACTTTTGTTTGAAGAAGGACGGCGACGTTTGCTGGGTGGCGCCGGGAAGTTCAAAGTGCTGGGCCGTGCAGTCGTCGGATCTGGTACCGGTGATGGTGGCGATTGGCGCGAAGTTTCGTCTCGCTTCAACACTCGGTGAACGAATGATCGACGCCGCAGGGTTTTACAATGACGACGGTATCGACTACCTGCACAAGCGTCCTGACGAACTACTCGTCGATATTCACCTGCCGCCGACTGGGGGCTGGCGAGCGTCGTATAAAAAACTGCGGCGTCGCGGCGCCTTCGATTTTCCCGTGTTGGGAGTGGCGGCATATGTACAATTCGATCACGCCGGCTCAGTCGAAAAGGCGAAGCTAATCCTTGGCGGCATAGCTCCTTCACCGATCGAAGTGAAAGAAGCCGGCGACGCACTCATCGGCCAGCCGCTCGATAGCGCGCGCATTCAGGCCGCAGCTGAAGCTGCCTATATCAAGGCTCGTCCGCTTGATAACACTGACTTCGTCATGAACTGGCGAAAGCAGATGACCCGTGAATACACCCTCCGTGCATTGCGCGAGCTGGAACACGTCAGTTAACCACCCGGGCACAAAGTCACCAACAACCAAGCCGAGATCGAACTCCGGTTGCAGCAGTTTTGTATCTTTGCATCTTCGTGGTTACTCTTCCGTCGTGAAAGATTTGGCCGCTATCGTTCTCGCCGCCGGACGTTCCCAACGCATGGGTGCTTTCAAGCCCCTGCTTCCTTTCGGCCCTTCAACCGTGATCAAATCCTGCG
This sequence comes from Pyrinomonadaceae bacterium, assembly GCA_031366425.1. Taxonomy (GTDB): domain Bacteria; phylum Acidobacteriota; class Blastocatellia; order Pyrinomonadales; family Pyrinomonadaceae; genus PSRF01. The sequence goes on from JANLZV010000244.1 coordinate 1,253, forward strand.
TGAAACACTTACGCGACGGCGGAGTGCCATACGTGATCGTGGTAACAGGTAAGAACCCTGAAGCCGAATTGTTGAAACAGCATCTTGCAGACGTTCCCGTCGTTTTTGCCGTCAATCCTAATCCACTAAGCGAAATGAGTGATTCGATCGCGTGCGGCGTTGCCGCGCTTCCTGATCACGCCAAGGCTGTGCTGATCACGCCCGCTGACCTTCCCGCAGTGCCGTCTGTAGTGGTCGCGGCGGTGATCAACGAATGGCGGAGCGGTGGAAGATTGGTGGTTCCGACCTTTGATCAACGCGGTGGGCATCCCGTGTTAGTCGATCTGGAGTTTCGCGCTGCGTTACTGAATCTCGCCACGGAACGGGGATTGAAAGGGCTCTTCCGCACGCATTCCGATCGAGTCAGCCGGCTGGCTGTCAATTCGAATTACATTGCGCGGGACATGGACACGTGGGATGATTACCGCGTTTTGCACGAAGAGGTTTTTGGGGTAAGGCCGCAAGGTCGACTCTCGGACGACGAAAAGAGCAGTAAAAGCGGGCGGTAATTGTGTCCAACTAAAACAGAGTCCCCTTCATCCAATGCACTGCCCGGCGACCTGTTCGGGCGAAGGAGAGTAAATGCGAAAACGAAATCCCCTATTGGCCCTGTTTATGATGGTCGTCCTCGGTTCGTCTCTGGCGCTGGCTCAGGATCGCGATGCCGGCCCCGTCGACTTTTCATTTCACTCCACTGACGGTCAAACCATCACGTCAGAAAGCCTGCGCGGCGAAGTTGTAGTGCTGGCGTTTGGCGCCTCGTGGCTGCCGCTCTCGAAGAATCAGCTTCAGGGAATCAGGAAACTGGCGGACGAATACAGCGATCGCGGAGTGGTGGTCTATTGGGTAAGCACCGAGTCGGAAGATCCGAAGTCGAAAAACTTTGCGAGTGACGAACAACTGCGCGGCTTCGCCCAGAAGTATGGCTTGAAAGTCACTGTGTTGCGCGATCCAGACGGCGAGACGTCGAAGAAGCTTGGGGTCGATCAATTGCCCTCGATCGTGATCATCGACAAGAACGGCAAAGCGGGCGACCCAATTGGCGGCCTCGATCCCAATGGGAACCTGGCGAACCAACTCGCTTCGCGCCTTGATAAAGTGCTCTGACAATCCAACAATGATTCATCGAAGGCCGCCTTTACCAGGGCGGCCTTTTCTTTGTAACCAAACTGGGGACATGAGCCGCAACCAAAGTTCACAATTGCGCAATCATGCGTGGACCAAACAAACTGGCTTGGTGGCGTTACATTTGTCCTTGCTCACCACGTCGGAATCTAATAACTTGCTAAGCCTCGAGCCTGGTGGCGAAAATCCTATGACCTTGAAGCTGATCAATCCCGCATCTCTTGGCGAGCCGAAGGGTTTCTCCAACGGCGTTCTGACGGAAAGTTCAGGCAAACTTTTATTCGTCGCCGGACAGATCGGTTGGGACGCACGGCAGATTATCGTTAGCGAAGACTTCATCGAGCAATTTAATCAGGCGCTCGCAAACGTGCTGGCGGTCGTCATCGAAGCCGGGGGCTCCGCCGATCAGATCGCCCGGCTGGTGATCTACGTAACGGACAAAGAGGAATACCGGCTCAACCTGAAAGCAGTTGGGGAGTCTTACCGCAGACACATGGGTCGCCACTTCCCTGCCATGGTGCTGGTTGAAGTAAAAAGTCTCCTTGAGGACCGGGCGAAGGTTGAGATCGAAGGTGTGGCTGTTTTGAGTTCCTGATCAGGCTCTACAAATGCATCAGAAGTTCACCACCGTAATTACAATCCTATTTCTTGTCTCGAGCGGAGTTGCCTGCTCACTGCTTAAGCCGAAGCCCAGGTTAACCTGGCATATCCTGTTGGAGATCAACTCCGCCACGCCTGAGCGAGAGGCGGCGATGAAGCGTGCGGCGAGGGTGATCCAGCAACGTCTGGACGCTTTCGGAGTTTCCCACTTCGAAGTACTGCCGCAGGGCACTCCTCTAAACGGTCGCATCCTTGTAAACCTCCCGGATCTTCCGGATCGCGACCGACTAACGAAGGTAATCACTGCTGAGGGACTGTTGGAGTTATCAGCCGTCGTTAGTCCACCCAGCCCGGAATTGGTGAAGACTTACAACACCGAACAGGAGGCCCGGGCCTCTCTGGGAGGAATCGTGCCGGCAAATCGGCGTGTGCTGCCTTACCTTGAGCGCGGCGAATCGGCCAACGGCGCGCCCGGGCCGAGGAGAGCCGGTCAGTGGGTCGTGGTCGAAGCCCCAGCTATTGTTGACGGGAGAGATCTTCGTGATGCGACCGCGCGGCACGGAAGCACCGACGATTACCAAATTGGATTCTCGCTGGGGCCGGAAGGAGCTGAAAAATTTGGCGCCTGGACTGGAGCACACATCAATAACTACCTTGGCGTCGTGCTAAATGGTGAGGTTAAATCAATCGCCTTTATCAAGTCTCGAATTTATGACCAAGGTGAAATCGCTGGAAGATTTACCAAACAATCGGCGGAGGACCTGGCTCTGGTCCTGCGATCAGGTGCGATGCCTGGGCCAGTGAAGATTATTGAAGAGACGGACAGTAAGTAAGACAGACGCCAGCATGAATCAACCAAAAAGTTTTCTCTATGAGCTGACTGACAGCGGCGTAGCTACGATCATGCTAAATAGACCGGAGCGTTTGAACGCGTTAACTTTCGAAGTCTATCGCGAACTAACCGACACCTTCGCGTCGCTCAAGGATGAGAAGGAAGTCCGAGCGGTTGTGATCACTGGCGCTGGTCGCGCCTTTTGCTCTGGGGGCGACGTCCACGACATTATCGGTGAGCTATTTAGTCGCGACATGGAAGGCTTATTGGAGTTTACGCGCATGACGTGCGAACTGATTGCCAACATGCGCGCGCTTCCCCAACCAATCATCGCGAGTTTGAACGGCACCACTGCCGGCGCGGGCGCGTGCATCGCCCTCGCGTCGGATATTCGCATTGCCAGCGACGAAGCGAGGATCGCGTTTCTGTTTGTGAAGGTGGGCTTGTCGGGAGCCGATATGGGCGCCGCGTATCTGCTGCCGCGCGTGGTCGGCCTCGCCAAAGCTACCGAGCTCCTTTATACCGGCGATTTCATCTCCGCCAAACAGGCCGAAGCGATTGGGCTTTACAATCAGGTAGTCGCCGCCGATCAGCTGGCGTCAACGACGCGTGAGTTTGCCGAGCGTCTAGCCACCGGTCCCGCATTCGCCCTCGCGAAAACGAAGGAAATGCTCAACCGCGAGATGAACATGAGTCTCAGTGCCGCACTCGAAAGCGAGGCACAAGCGCAGGCGATCTGCATGCAACATCCGGACTATCGCGAGGCCTATGAGGCGTTCGTAGCGAAGCGAGCGCCTAAGTTTGCCGGAGTTCGGGGTGTCGATTCATAGTCCAAATCTTACACGCCTTGGCAATCAATAGTTGGAAAATGCCCATGGACAAATTCATCGATCAGCTTCCATTTTTCTCTCCTGAACATCGGACTGTCGCAGCCGACATACACTCGTTTGTAACTCAGGAGATCGAGCCGCGGGCCGCCGAACAACGCGATACGGACGCGCAGCTGCGCGAATGCGTCGCGGCCCTGGCCGCGGCAAGGGTGTTGCACTATTCAGTAGCAACGCCTAATTCCAAGCTCGACGTCCGTGCACTCTGTCTGATCCGGGAGGCACTTTCATATTCATCTCCGCTCGCAGATCTGGCGTTTGTGATGCAGGGACTCGGAACTTACGCCATCAGTCTGGCAGCGCCTGAACATGTGCGGGATTTCTGGCTCACGCGCGCGTCCGAAGGAAAAGCGATCGCGGCCTTCGCATTAACTGAAGCCGACGCGGGTTCCGACGTTGCTGGAATCAAAACCACCGCTAAACGCGATGGCGACACCTACGTCATCGATGGCAGCAAGCGTTTTATATCCAACGCTGGAGTCGCCGACTTTTACACGGTGTTTGCCCGGACCGGCACAGATGCGAATGGTCGGGCCCAGCTGTCCGCATTCGTGGTGGGCGCGAAGATGCCCGGGTTCAGCGTCGTCGAACGCACCGCGATGATTGCCTCGCATCCGATTGGGGAGCTTGAGTTCAAGGGCTGCCGGGTGCCGGCCGAAGACATGGTGGGCGCGGAGGGCGAGGGCTTTCTGCTGGCCATGCGGACAATGGATACGTTTCGCGCAAGTGTGGGAGCGGCAGCTTGCGGGATGGCCCGTCGGGCGCTCGATGAATCGGTGCGCTACGCGAGCACTCGAAAACAATTTGGGCGGCCGCTGAGCGAGCACCAACTGATTCAGGAAAAACTCGCCGACATGATCACTGAACTCGATGCCGCGAGGCTACTCGTCTACCGCGCTGCGTATTTGAAAGACACCGGCGCGGGCCGAGTCACGCGCGAAGCCAGCGAAGCGAAGCTTTACGCAACTGAAGCCGCCTGCCGGATTATCGATCAGGCAGTTCAAATTCACGGCGGGTCAGGGCTTTTGCGCGGCAGTATCGTCGAACGCCTTTACCGTGACGTTCGGGCTTTGCGTATTTACGAGGGCACCTCGGAAATTCAGAAATTGATCATCGCGAGCCAGTTGTTGAAAGAGCAGTAGGACAGACATTCCTGTCTGTCCCCGTCAGACATTCCTGTCTGTACCTGATCGTCACAAACAACGAAGACAGGCGGTAATGCCTGTCCTACAGAATGAAAATCAATATCGTCGGCGGTGGCCCAGCGGGACTGTATTTCGCGATTCTGATGAAGCAGGGCGATGCCGATCATCAGATCACCGTCTATGAACGCAACGGGCCTGACGACACGTTTGGTTGGGGCGTCGTCTTTTCCGGCAAGACGCTGGCAAACCTCGCGCGGGCAGACGCGCCATCGCATGCTGAGATCACGAAAAGTTTTGCCGCCTGGGTCAACGTTGATGTGGTCCACCAGGCCGAAAAGATTTCAATTCACGGCAACAGCTTTTCAGGTATCGCCCGACTGCAGTTGCTGAAGATTCTCCAGCGTCGCTGCGAGGAGTTAGGGGTCAAGCTGAAGTTCCGGAGCGAAGTTGTCGACCTCGAATCGCTCCGCACGAATTGCGACCTGCTCGTAGCAGCTGATGGAGTAAACAGTAGCGTCAGAAAGGCCTACGCAGCTCGCTTCGTCCCTGATCTCGATGTTCGTCCGAATCGGTATATCTGGTATGGCACGAATCAACTCTTTCACGGACTGACACTCACGTTTCGCGAAAACACAGACGGAGTTTTCGCGGCCCACTCTTACAAGTTTAATAAAACTACCAGCACATTTATCGTCGAATGCGATCCGCAAACCTGGCAAGCGGCCGGCTTTGCGGGGAAGGACGATGAACAAACGCGCCGTTACCTTGAGCAAGTGTTTGAGAATGATTTGGGTGGCAAGCCATTGCTTTCCAACAAGTCGGCGTGGATTAATTTTTTGCTGGTGAAGAACCGGACGTGGTTTTTTGAAAACGTGGTGCTGCTCGGCGACGCGCTGCACACCGCCCATTTTTCAATTGGGTCGGGCACCAAGCTAGCCCTCGAAGACGCCATCGCACTTTTCGAATGTTTCAGTCGGACCGAAAGCGTTCGGGACGCGCTCGAAGCGTTTACGTCAGTCAGGCAGCCGGTAATCGAAGCGTATCAGGCAGCTGCGTTTGATAGCATGCGGTGGTTTGAAAACGCGCGCGCGTTTATGCATCTGAGTCCGCTGGAATTGGCTTACGCGCTGATGACACGGAGCGGGCGCGTAGATGACGAGGACCTGCGGCGGCGTGACCCTGAGTTTATGGCGCGCTGGGAGAAGAGTAAAAGTTAAACAATGGGACCGGTCGCCCGCCCCGCAGGTCGCTGCGGCAGAAGTGACTAGAGTGCTTCCGCTGCGGGCGAGGGCGCCCGCGGTCCCACCAGCAAGTCACGATTTCCACTCGGGTGCCAGCAATCGTCGGCGACCATTATCTACAGTGGCAGCTCCCGACTCGTCCAGCGCAACCCGATCCCATAGCTTACAAGTCACTGGGCGGTGCGCCTGATCTAGCGCTTCGCAATAATTGGTGTAGGTGCAGCGCCTCACCTCGTTGCCGCGTCCACTCTTCACTTTCACGAACCAATCGGGATCAGCGAGTGCCTGACGTGCTAGCCCCACAATATCCGCGTGACCCTCACGCAGGATCGACTCCGCCTGTTCGAAAGTTGAAATCCCTCCAGTTGCCACTACCGGCGTCGTGAACCCCGCGTCGTTGACTGCGCGTTTGACTGCGGCCGCGAGTGGCACGCTTCGCAGGAAGGGTCCCGCCGCGTCCGAAAGCACTGTCGGCATACACTCATAACCGCTCTGCCCGGTGTACGGATAAACCGCCTGGCCCACCTTCGGCGGCTGCGCATCTTCAAACTTGCCGCCCTTGGACAGCGAAAGAAAGTCGAACCCGGCCCGGGCAAACTCGACCCCGAAAAAAATCGCATCATCGAGTCGATTACCACCGCTGATCACTTCATCGCCTAAAAAACGCACGCCCACTACATAATCATTCCCGACGCGTTCGCGAACGGCGCGAAAAACTTCCAACGGCAACCGCACTCGATTCTCGCGAACGCCGCCATATCCATCATCGCGTTGGTTAAGCGCGCTGAGAAAACCCGCCATCGTGTAGGCGTGAGCATAGTGGAGCTCAACTCCGTCAAAGCCCGCCTCACGCGCACGGACCGCCGCTCCCGCGAATATATTTGGTAAAACCTCGGGCAGTGCGCGTACATGCGGCAACTGCATGTCCCCAACATTTTCACGATATCCGAATCGAAGCGCCTCCAACTCACGCGTGCTTAGTACAAACTCAATAACTTCATCTACGGCGTCGCCAAGAAACTCGCGCACCTCGCCTTCAGCGGCATCAATCCACCGCGCGTCGTCGCTGATCTCAGCCAGCGCTTCGCGGTGACGATCTTCAACCGTCCAGAACTTCTCAAAATATTTCTGCTTCTCCGGGCGTCGCTTCACCGTGAGAAAATCGATCAGCTGGATAAAGAGTTTGGTTTCTCCCTCACTCGCGTCCCTGACCGTCTCAACTAGTTGCTTCAATCCCGGAACGAAACGGTCGTGGCCAATGCGCAGCAACGGTCCACTGGGAATATCGCGAACTCCCGTTGCTTCCACCACCAAAGCTCCGGGTCGACCGTGAGCGAAACGTCGATACCAATCGAGCACTTCGGAAGTAACCAGCCCATCCGGAGTTGCCCGCCATGGCACCATCGCCGGAACCCAGCTGCGGCTCTTTGCTTCAAGATTTCCAATCCTGATCGGTTGATAGAGTTGGGACGCGGCGGCCTCGGCTGCTGTCGGCCAACGCGCATCGGGAATCGGATGTTTGATCGGGTTCTTAAACTTCCACATTGGTTTTGATTCACTCTATCATGCTGAATAACGCAGAAAGAACCGGGCGGCGAGCGGGCCGATGATCATTCGTAGCTCCTGTGATAAATTAACTTATCTCAAGAATTCATTGGAGTTAAAACATTGACTGACGAGCTGCTCGAGTGGCGTAGCGAGTTTCCGATCTTAGACCAGACGGTCTATCTCATTTCCCACAGTCTGGGAGCGATGCCGCGCGAAACCTTCGCCCGGCTGAACGAATACGCAGAGATGTGGGCCACTCGTGGAGTGCGCGCCTGGGCGGAAGGCTGGTGGGACATGCCGGTGACGGTCGGCAACGCCGTGGGCAGCATCATCGGCGCGGAAACCGATAGCGTGGTAATGCACCAGAATGTTTCGATTTGCCAGTCGTTGATCCTTTCGTGCTTCGAGCCAACGCCGAAGCGAAACAAGATCGTCTATTCCGAACTGAACTTTCCTTCGGTGATGTATGTCTATGAAGCTCACGCGCGCAATCAGCGTTTGAGAATCGAGACAGTGCCGTCGGATGACGGCATCACTATCAATCTGGACAAATTTCTAGCGGCCATCGACGAGGAAACGTTGCTGGTTCCCTTCTCGCACGTGCTCTTCAAGAGCGGCTTCCTGCAAAACGCGAAGGCCATCACTGACCGCGCGCATGAAGTTGGCGCGATGGTTGTGTTAGACGCCTACCAATCCGCAGGCACCGTGCCGTTCAGTGTTAAGGATCTCGAAGTCGACTTCGCCACCGGCGGTTCCGTGAAATGGCTCTGCGGAGGACCAGGCGCGGGCTATCTTTACGTCCGGCCCGACTTGCAGGAAACTTTGGAGCCCAAAACTACCGGCTGGATGGCCCACGAGGAACCGTTCGCTTTCGACACCGAACTGCGTTATGCCTCGGGCATCCGGCGTTTCCTGCATGGCTCACCCGCGATTCCAGCGTTGTATGCAGCCCAGTCCGGTTATCGCATCATCAACGAGATTGGCGTGGATCAGATCCGCGCGAAGAGCGTGCGCCAAACCGCGCTCCTGATCGAACTAGCGGAGGAAGCCGGGTTTACAGTGACCAGTCCAAAAAACCCGGATGACCGCGGCGGCACCATCACGATCGGGCACGACGATGCAGCGGCAATCACTAAGGAACTCATCCGGCGCGAATTCATCGTTGACTACCGGCCCGGCGCGGGCGTGCGCATCTCGCCCCATTTCTATAACACCGATCAGGAACTCGAACTCGTAATTCGCGAGCTCAAGACTATTCGCGACACGCGCGCTTACGCCGTTCACGAAGCTGCCGGTGCCGCGTTCTAACGATTCGGTCACTGTTTATGACTAACGAATACGGCGGTAACGCCCCGCTCTCATACAATAAATATCTGCGCGTAGCTGATCTGATCGGACTACAGGACTGTCTATCCGATCCGCAACATCATGATGAATTACTGTTCATCACCATTCATCAGGCCTACGAACTTTGGTTCAAACAGATGCTCCATGAGATTGATCTGGCGATTCGTTTGATGACTGAAGGCCGGTTGGTAGCCGCGGCGCGCGCGCTCCGGCGCGTAGTGGAAATTGAAAA
>JANLZV010000280.1:0-2725 GCA_031366425.1 Pyrinomonadaceae bacterium
CGAGCGGCAGTCGTTTCTTCGGTTAACTCGCGAGCTCGCGACTTTATCGCTCGACCAATCGGCGGCGGCAATCGAAACGAGCGCCGCTATCGCCGGCGTCTCGCTGCGCGCGGGAATTGAATTTCTGCGGGCCACACCAGCTGCTGCCGCTATTTTGGCGGCGGCGGAATTGCGGGCCTGGGGAGAACTGGGCCGGCGGATTGCGATGAGCGACGTGGAAGCGGCCGTGAGTTTTTTCGCCCAAGGTGTAAACGAACTTCGCGATTTTCCTGCCGAAGTTTTACCGTCACTGTTCCAACTCTGCACTCGCCAGATTCCACTTTCAATCCCCATTGCTACCGCGACCTTGAAAGACGCCCCGAAGTTGGCGAGCGGCCTGAGCAGTGAAACATTGAGCTCAGTCCTGGAGGTTGCGGCTGAAATAGCCCGCCGCTCGGCGCGGCATAGTGCGGAGTTTCTTCACCGAACTTCGGCTGTGATCGCGAGCCTGGATCGACTCCAGACTGCAGCCGTAAGGCTTCAGGGCATTCAACTGGCAAATGATTTCGCCGCGCGAGCCGGAGGTATTGCTGCAGACGCCTGGGCCGCACTGCCGGCAGCGATCGCCCGCCTCGATGCGGCAGACGCCGTGAGACTGCTCAACAATTCGACGAAGTTTCTCGAACGTGGCGGCGGCTCGGCTCTCCAGGTCCTCATTACCGGTGGCGAAATCCTGCGCACGCTTCCGGAAGTCTTTGATGAATGGATCCGACTCTTATGGACGGTCGCGCAACATGGCAACGCCAGCTTGATCGCTTTCGTCCGCAGCAGTCCGCGATTTGCCCATGGCCTCGGCAGCGAGGTGGACCACCCGCGCCGGGTAGAACTCGCACGTCGCGTAATTCTGTTGACGCGTGAAGTCGCCGCGGTCGACGGCGAAGCTGCGCTCGCTTGTTTTCGTTCGAGCGTGACCGCTCTGCGCGCTGTCGACATCTCCCAGTTTGAAGAATGGGCCAGGCAGGGACTTGAACTGCACGGCAAAAATGCCCGAGCGCGGCGCAGCTACTTTGCATTGGAAACGCGCGGCAGTTATGAAACGTTGCGAAGCGGCAGCCACGGCCTGGCGCTGGAAGACGTCCGGCATCTGCTCCAACTTTACATCGAAGGCCTCACGGGTCATGAAGTTGAGATCAGCGTTCTCAGCGCGGTGCCGATCGAGTCGCGAATCTCTGACGGGCGCACGATCCATTTGCCGTCGGCAGTTGCGGAGTTTGGTGATGATGATCTCGACTTTCGTCTCTACAAGGTTTTGGCAGCGCATGCTGCGGGCCAGATCGAGTTTGGAACTTATGCGCAGGGCACACCCGAACTGACGGCGGCTTATGCCGCGCTGGCTGAAACGTTTGCATCAGAAAACGCAGATGCACTGGCGGCCTTCTCGCTTCCCGACGAAATGGTAGGACAGACATTCGTGTCTGTCCCAGATTCTGAAAATGGGAAAGGGACAGGCAGGAATGCCTGTCCTACCGAAGTCGACTATCGCCGGGTGCTGCACTTGTTTCCTGAGCCGCAACTCGCTCAAAGAATTTTCGGAACCCTGGAAAACTGCCGCGTAGACCACCGCCTGCGTTATGCGTATCGCGGACTCGCGCGCGATCTGGATCTGATTCGTGAACACCTGCGTCGCGGCCGTCCTTCAGTTCTGGCGTTGCCGGCAACGGTGTTGCCCTTTGAACTGCTATTTCAAACGACGCTGCTGGGTCATGCGAGCGGCGACGCGCGGCAATACTACGGTCAAATTGTTTCCGAACTTGAAACGGTGGTCGCCGAATATCTTGCGAGTCCCAACGCTACCGTGGCCGACAGCTTGATGGCGACCAGCCGCGTATATGCGATGTTTAAGTCGATTGTGCCAAACGATGAGTCGGTGCAGGAGCTTGAAACGAAAGAAGAGCCTTCAGACTCGGACGCCGAAAATGCTATTCAGACCCAACAGTTTAACCGGCAAAAGTCTGACCCGCCGCCGGATCGCCGCGATGCGCGCGAGCTGTTCAATTCGTGGAACGATCCCGACGGCGATGGTGAACCTGACGAGTTGGCCGGCTCCGAAGCGTGGAACGAAGCAAACCTTCCGGAACAGCAGATGGAAGAAGGGGAGGTCGCTTACAACTACGATGAGTGGGATCGCGAGCTCACGGATCATCGCCTCGGCTGGTGTCGCGTAATCGAAAAACGCGTCAAGCAGGGTGATGCGGCATTTGTGGAAGCCACTCGCGAGCGACACAAGGGCGTGATCTCGTCGATTCGTCACCAATTTCAACTCATGAAACCGGAAGAGCTGACGCGCGTCACAAACGAATTGGACGGCGAAGAGTTTGACCTCAACGCAGTGATCGACTACGTGATCGATCGGCGCGCGGCCCGGATGCAAGGCAGCGGCCATCCATCGGAGCGACTCTACACGCAACGGTTGCGACGACATCGCGATGTGGCGGTTTCGTTCTTGTTGGACCAGTCGTCGTCAATGGCGCGCACGATCGGGCGTCATCCGTTGCAGCCTTACACGCATCCGGGACGACGCATCATCGAGATCGAAAAGGAAGGCCTGGTGTTGATGAGCGAGGCGCTGGAAGCGGTGGGCGACGTTTACGCAATCAATGGTTTTACTTCGGAAGGCCGTCGCAACGTAAAATTTTATGTAGTGAAAGATTTTGACGAGAAGTATTCCGACGTCGTGAAGCAGCGG
>JANLZV010000309.1:0-3065 GCA_031366425.1 Pyrinomonadaceae bacterium
CCGGAGGTAGCGTTTTCCGTTTTTGCCTACCGGATTTTGCAGTTATGATGTCGCTCCACCCAATTCGTAATTTTAACAATGCGGAAACGCCTGAAGTCTCCCGCGCCCTTTGCGCACTAGCCCCTTAGGAGAAAAAATGAGCGAACCACGAATGCAGGAAACACCGGAATATGCACCGGGAACTTTTTGTTGGATTGAATTGGGTACGACGGACGGCGAAGCTGCCAAGAAGTTTTACACCGGGCTCTTTGATTGGAACTTTGACGACCATCCAATGGGCCCAGACGGGGTTTACACCATGCTCAAGCTGGACGGAAAAGACCTGGGCGGGCTGTTTCAGATGCCTGCCGAACTGACATCACAGGGGATTCCACCCCACTGGCTGTCGTACGCATTGGTAGCGAGCGCGGACGAAGCGGCGGCGAAGGCGAAGGAGCTGGGTGCCACTCTGATGAAAGAGCCGTTTGACGTTATGGATGTGGGCCGGATGGCAGTTGTTAAGGATCCGACCGGAGCTGTGTTTGCGCTGTGGCAGGCGGGAACGAACAAAGGCGCGGGCGTAGCAAACGTGCCAAATTCATTTTGCTGGAATGAACTTGCCACTCCCGACGTCGAGAAGGCCGGTGACTTTTACACGGGTCTCTTCGGTTGGGGAAAGAATGTTCAGCAGATGGGACCGATGACCTATACGTCGTTCATGAATGGAGAGCGTCCTGCCGGGGGAATGTACACGCCGTCGCCGGAGATGGGAAACGTCCCGCCACATTGGCTGGTCTACTTTGCGGTTGACGATGCAGATGCCACGGCTGCAAAAGCTATTGAGCTGGGCGCCAAAACTCTGTCCCCGCCTATGGACATCCCGGGTACCGGACGCTTCTCGGTGTTACAGGATCCGCAAGGTGCGGTCTTCGCGATTATCAAACTTGCGAGCACGCCTTAGAAAAGGAAACTATGTAGGAGCGGCAAGTTAGACTCTAGAGCTTACTTGCCGCTCCTCTAATTGTTTACACGTAATCCCACTTCGCTCCTACGAATCAATCCGGTTTATGAAACCACGCATCATCTGGCTGCTGTTGTGTGTGATCTGGGGTTCGACCTGGCTATTCATCAAGCTGGGCCTCAGCGATCTGCCGCCCTTCACCTTCGCCGCCATCAGATTTGTGATCGCCTCGGCGATTCTCTTTGCGATCATCAAAGTCCGAAGGCTGCGTCTGCCACACACGCGCGCCGACTGGATAATGCTGGCAATCACCGGTGTCTTATCTTTTAGTCTTAACTACGGATTGGTTTTTTGGGGTGAGCAATATGTTTCGTCCGGGCTTGCCGCCCTGCTGCAAGCGACGATTCCCGTGTTTGGACTTGTGATTGCTCATTTCTACTTGCCGGGCGAACAAATGACACTCGCAAAGATTTTCGGAGTGGTCATGGGCGTGGCGGGTGTGGGAGTCATTTTCTCGAGCCAACTAAGTTTCGCGGGGTCGAGAGCTCTGGCAGGTTGTGCGGGCTTAGTGATTGGTTCGGGCTGCGCAGCTTATGCCAACGTGCTGGTGAAGGCACGCGGTGCGAAGCTCGATCCGGCCATACTCGCGGGTGGGCAAATGGTCTTTGGCCTGGTTCCGCTACTGCTGGTCGGGCTGGTGCTGGAAGGAAATCCTTTTCAATATCACTGGACGGGAATGGCCGTCGTCGCCCTTTTCTATCTGGCGATTGTAGGCTCCGTGATTGCGTTCCTGGCTTACTACTGGCTGGTGCAGCATATGGATGTAACTGACACCATGTTGATTGCCCTCGTGACCCCGGTATTCGCCGTAATCCTTGGGATGTTGGTGCTGCACGAAAAACTTGAGTGGCGCACGTTGGCAGGCGGCGCGATGATCATGGCAGGGATTGGGATGATCGTCTTGAAACGGACGAGGAAGTCGGAACCTGTGTCGACTGGTTTATTGTAGCCCAACTCTATCGCTAGGTGGTTTCCGCCCAATCTAGTTTTGCAGTTTGCGCGCGAAGAAAAGCCTCGACCGCATTTCGCACAAGGTTCATCTCATTCGCTGGATAGCATTCTGGCAGTTTGCGCAATTGACTGATCTGATCTGTTGCCAACCAGTAGCCACCAATCTCCAAACCAAATAAATTCGGAATTGCCAGTTCGAGCGCGGTGCGGTGGACTGCCCGCAGATATTTTGCTGACTGAGGTTCCACCTGGACCACGCAATCAGCGAGCGCAAACGCACAGAAGCTTACATCTGCTAGATTGCCTTGAAGCTGGCGATCTTCCCGGTGACTCATCTCGTTGACCACGGCGCGCTTCAGGCCTGCGCTGCGCTTGGATAGTTGCGAATCAGTCCGCGGACAACTCCCTGAAGTTGCAGTCTGCCCGGCGTCTTGATGAAGATTGCTTTAAACTGAGGATTTGCCGGCTCCAAACGAATAAAGTCAGGTTCACGATAAAACTTTTTCACGGTGGCATAGTTGCCGTCGATCAAGGCGACCACCACCTGGCCATTTTCCGCCGTCTCCTGAGACGAAACAATAATGATGTCGTTGTCCTGAATGTTTTCTTCGATCATTGAATCGCCGCGCACTCGCAGCGCGAACATTCGCCCGCGGCCAATCATATTCCTCGGCGCCGAAACTGTTTCGTGGGCCAGAATGGCCTCGATGGGTTGACCTGCGGCGACTAATCCCAGGAGGGGAATTTCAAACTCGTCTCTCGATCCCTCAGTTCGGACAGGATCTAAGATCTCAATGCCACGACTGACATTGGGAATGCGCCTGATTAGCCCTTCTCGCTCCAGGACCGACAAGATGCTGTGGACACTGGCGGACGAAGACATCTGAAACTGTTTCCCGATTTCAGCGATCGTGGGAGGCTGTTTCTGAGCTTCGTTGTAACGGCAAATATATTCATAAATCTGCCTTTGCCTCGCTGTAACAGGCATTTCACGTCCTCCATTAAAAATCTTGCATCAATCTGAGCGGTTGTGATATTTTCGCCGTGCAGCGAAAACAAGCGAATATTATCGAACGTTTTGAAAATGGTCAAGTGAGAAGTTGAGTAACTGTGG
>JANLZV010000313.1:0-1659 GCA_031366425.1 Pyrinomonadaceae bacterium
ATCGGTTTTCGCGCTCGTCTTGATCGCTCTGCGCCGCTTCAATGAACAGTTCAAACGCTTGCCGCTCAGCCGAGTGTTGATGGCCCTCGGAGCAATTTCCTACAGCCTCTATCTGATACATCAATGCAACATACGCTTCGCGGCGGCGATTGCCGATTTCCTGTTGCCCGCGGGTTGGACCATTCCCTCGATGATTTTTCAGGTGGTCTTGCACATTCTGTTTGCGATTCCGTTTTATTTTTTCTGCGAGCGGCCCTTCCTGAACAAGAGTTTGGTGAGCGACACTGACACATCTGCCGCGTCCAAGAGTGCCGGCATTCCTCAATCGTCAAACGTTCCGTTGAATCAGGCAGCAGTCTAATTTGAGCGTGGCAACCAAGTCTGAAAAGTTTGCGGCGCCGGAGACTGCAATCGCGAGCGAGCTCACCGACGCGAAAAGAGCCACGGCGACCTACCGGATCCTGTGTATCGGCGAAACCTGGCTGGGGTCTGACGCGCGCGCAGCATTTGCCGCCCTGCGTCGCCTGGGCCAAGCGATCGAGGTGATGGATCCGAATCATTATCTGCCGCTGCAGTGGCACACTTTTCCTGGCAGAGCTATTCGGAAAATTTTTCGCCCTATTTTCGTGAGAGAGTTGCGGCTGGACGCAGCGCGGATTCTGGAACGGTATCAGCCACATTGCGTCTTTGTCTGGAAAGGGAACTGGGTCGACGCAGATCTGATCAAGCGCTTCAAGGCAGCCGACGTAACCACTATCAATTATTACCCCGACGTAAGTTTTCTTTCCCACGGCCCCTACATTCCGCGCTCGTTGCCGCTTTACGATCACATCTTCAACACGAAGTCATACGGTGTGGCCGACATGCAGCGTGAGTTGGGGATTGAGCAGGTAAGTTTTCTCGAACCGGGATACGATCCGGAATTGCACCGTCCCGTCACCCTGAGTGGAGAGGAAAGAAAAACGTACGGATGCGATGTCGCCTTCATCGGCACCTGGTCACCCAAGAAAGAGTTGTTGCTTGACGCTCTGCGGCGTTCGCTTCCAAACATCAACCTCAAGATTTGGGGGAACCGATGGGAAAACCATCGCTCCCCGAGTTTGCGCGAATCGGTGATGGGCTACGGAGTCATTGGGGACGAATACACCAAAGCCATCTGTGGTTCCGCGATCTGCCTCGGTCTGCTTAGCGAACAGGGCCAGGGCTCAAGCTCAGGCGACTTGATCACCGCGCGCACTTTTCAGATCCCAGCGTGCGGCGTGTTTATGCTGCATGAACGAAACGCTGAAGTCCTAAATTATTTCGACGAAGATCGCGAGGCCGGATTCTTCGGGAGTGCGGAAGAGCTGGTGCAGAAAGTGGAACGCTATCTGGCCGAACCCGACCAGCGAGACACGGTGGCTAGAAATGGATTGCTCCGATCGCATCGCGATGGTTACTCGATTGATAATCGAATGAAATCTGTTTTGAGTTGGCTGGATCAGCGCCGGAGTTCAGTCTCAAACTCCAAGCCGACAAAGGAACATGGTTCCAGATGAGCTCGAACCCGCTACCACCCATGGCCGCGTCTGAATCCATCCAAAATCCGAATCCAGCGCTGAACGACGTGCGCGCGTCAGCACGACGCCCTAAGCTCGCGGTCTTTTTTTCGCATCCGAC
>JANLZV010000348.1:0-4009 GCA_031366425.1 Pyrinomonadaceae bacterium
ATTCGTTGAAGGAAGTGATCGAGTTTAACGAGAAGAACCGCGACCGGGAGATGCCTTATTTCGGTCAGGAGCTTTTAATCAGAGCGGAGGCCAAGGGTCCGCTCAGCGAATTGAAGTATAAAAAAGCACTCGCTAAAAACCATCTGCTGTCGCGCACACAAGGGATCGACTTCATCATGCGCAAACACAATCTTGACGGGATGATCGCCCCCACTGGCGGACCAGCCTGGCCCACTGACTGGATCAACGGCGATCACTTCGCGGGTGGATACTCGTCTGCTTCGGCAGTTGCGGGCTATCCACACATTACCGTGCCGGCGGGGTACGTTTTCGGGTTACCGGTCGGAATCTCATTTTTCGGTCGCGCCTGGAGCGAGGCAAAACTAATTAAGTTTGCCTATGCTTTCGAGGCGGCCACTAAAGCGCGACGCCCACCGCGTTTTTTGTCAGGAGCCGATTACAGTTAATAGCAATTTCGAAGAAGCGTGGAAAACATCCCTGAGTTAACCTCATGATGCGGACTGTTAGATCGCCCAGCCCCCGCCAGGGTTGAGAAAAGGATTTGATTATGCCCAAGGCAGGCACATCAACAAAAACAAAATCGATCTACGGTGTCCATCCGGGCGTGGCGCTGACGCAAAAATGGATTGCCGACCTGAAATCGAAAACCGGCCGCACGCTCGAAGAGTGGGTGGCTGTTATCAGAAAGAATGGGCCGAAGGACGTCAAAGCGCGCCGCAAGTGGCTCAAGACAGAGCACAGCCTCGGCACCAACTCCGCCTGGTGGCTGGCAGATCGCGCTGACGGAAAAGAGGCCGAGACCGGCGATGCGGAAGCGTATCTCAAAGCTGCTGAAGGCTACGTCGAGAAGATGTTTTCGGGTTCGAAAGAAGGATTGCGACCTATCTACGACGCGCTTTTGAAACTCGGCCTCGGCGCGGGCACAGACGTGAAGGCCTGCCCGTGTCAAACCATCGTCCCGCTTTATCGCAAGCACGTATTCGCCCAAATCAAGCCGTCCACGCGCACGCGCATCGACTTTGGCTTGGCTCTCGGCGATACCAAAGCCAAAGGGCGTTTAGTCGACACTGGTGGCTTGGCCAAGAAGGATCGCATCACTCATCGAATTGAAATCACGTCTCTCAAAGACATCGACGACGAAGTGAAGTGCTGGCTCAAAGCCGCCTATGATCGTGACGTCTAACCTTAGTGTTATGCGAACCGGCAGTTCGCGTTACTGAAAGGAACCATGACAAGAAAATTGAGCAAAGGTACCGAGCCGCGGATGAGCGATGACGCGGTGAAAGCGAAAACCGGTAAGAACTGGAAACAGTGGTTCGCCATCCTTGACCGAGCGGGCGGAAAGAAGTTGAGTCACCAGGAGATCGTCAAGCATCTTCATACGGCACACGACCTTGGGCCATGGTGGCGGCAAATGGTCACGGTCACCTATGAGCAAGCGCGTGGTCTAAGGAAGCCGCACGAACGTCCCGACGGTTATCAGATCAGCGTGAGCCGGACGATCAACGTGCCCATTGCCGATCTCTATGAAGCCTTCGCGAGTGCCAAAGCCCGGCGGCGTTGGTTGCCTGACGACGGTCTGGCAGTTGGCAAGTCGACCGCGAACAAGTCTATGCGCGCCGGCTGGAACGACGTGAAGACGAATCTGGAAATAAATTTTTACGAGAAGGGCGACGCCAAGAGCCAGGTGGTGGTCCAACACAGTAAACTGCCGAACGCGACGGCGGCGACGAAGATGAAAGAATTCTGGCGGGATGCGCTCGATCGACTTCGGGCCTCGTTGGAGAAATAAGAGCACCGCCCTCCTGGGACCGCGGGCGCCCTCGCCCGCTCTTAGTTGCATGAACTCGTTGACGTGCGGGCGGACGCCCGCGCTCCATTCAAACCGATGCGAAATACCGCGACTAAACTTTCCAACCCTTCATCGCCGCATCTCGAACTTGGCCGGCGCGGTGAGGCCTTCGCCGCAGCTTATCTTCAACAGGCAGGCTTTCAACTCGTCGCCGCAAACTTCCGGCTGCCGGTCGGTCGCAATCGAACCGGCGCAGTCGTAAATGCTGAAATCGATCTCGTGGCCTACGAAGCCGAAACGCTTTGCTTCGTTGAAGTGAAGTCTCGCTCGTCTGATTGGTTTGCGCCGCCGCAAGTCAATGTCGATCGGCGCAAGCAACGACAAATTGCCCGCGCCGCGCGTGGCTACCTACGAATGTTTGGACTCGACAGCTCACCTTATCGTTACGACGTGGTCACCGTCGTGTTTGACGCCGGCGAAAACCAATCCGCCGCGCCTTCGATAGAACTCCTGCGCAACTACTGGACAGAGCAAAGTCTTCGCAAGCGCGTCTGGTCAGAACGATACTGGGATTGATCCGCAAAGCAGAGGCCGCAAAGCTGAGGCCCGACCGTCAGGGAGGGCTTTCTCTCCCTCCCTCATGTCAGGCCTCAGCTTTCCTTGTCGGCTGAACGCGCGCAGACTATTCTTTCCAGCGCGCGATGCGAACAGTCTGACCAGCCTTTCCCAACAGGAGAATAGACATGAATTGCAGCAACTGCGGAAACCTCCTGCAGTCGTTCACCAGGTTTTGCCCCAAGTGTGGGGCTCCGGTCCAACCGGAAGCGGCGCCGATGTACAGTGGGCCCACCTATAGCGCCCCCCAAACACCGATGGGTGGATCAATGGGTGGACCAATGGGCCAGCCGCCAAAGAAATCCGGTTGCGGAAAAATTATTCTAATCCTCGCGATCATACTGGTCGTTCTCGGAGGCGCAATTGCCGCCGCCATTTATTTTGGTTACCAGTCTCTCGAGAAGTCGCTCAAGTCGTCTGAGGCATACACGGTCGCGCTCAACAAGTTGAAGGAAAACGAAAGGGTCCGGGAAGAATTAGGCGAGATCAAGGACACGGGTTTTCCTATCGGGGCCTTTTCGCAGAACGCCGACGGCTCGGGCAATGCGGCTTTCGTGATGTCGGTTGAAGGCACGAAGGACAGCGGGAAATTCGAAGTTCACCTGGTAAGAAGCCACAGCGTATGGCGACTCGAGAGTGGCATCGTCCGCACCAAGGATGGCGACAATATCAACATCTCTGATCCGCCCCCGACGCCGGAAGAGGATGTAGACCTCAATGAGAATGCCGATCCTGATCTGCCGCCTGCGGTCGGTGATGGTAAGACGATCAGCGGTGGCGTCTTAAATGGAAAAGCGACGAGCTTGCCCAAGCCGCCTTATCCGTCGGTGGCAAAAGCGGCGAAGGCTTCAGGAACGGTCGTGGTCCAGGTGCTAATTGATGAAGATGGCAACGTGGTTACCGCCCGGGCAGTTTCAGGTCACCCGCTGCTCAAAGCGGCAGCGGTGTCAGCTGCCCGCCAGGCAAAATTCACTCCGACGAAGCTGGCTGGTAAGCCGGTTAAGGTGTCAGGTGTCATCACGTACAACTTTGTCGCGGAATAAGCGGACTCTCGCGCTGCGGGACCCCGTCGACCGTGGCATTAGCCCGACCGTCAGGGACGGCTCCACCACGCTCTGACCGTCTCTGCTTAGTCTGCGTAATCGGCGTAATCTGCGGATAGTCGCGATTCGATTGAAAACTGCCTCGCTTGACAACAATCATCGAATCATTAGAATCAGCTTCGCTCAATGCGGGAGTAGCTCAGTGGTAGAGCATCGCCTTGCCAAGGCGAGGGTCGCGAGTTCAAATCTCGTCTCCCGCTCCACTATTTAAGGATGAAGGCGGAGGGATGAAAGATGAAAGCAACTGGCTTTCATTGGTTTTAGTCATCCATCCGCCTTCATTCTTCATCCTTTCAAGCGGGCGGCGTAGCCAAGTGGTAAGGCAGAGGTCTGCAAAACCTTTATTCATCGGTTCGATTCCGATCGCCGCCTCCAATCTACTCAACAACTTACAGACATTCAGAAGTTCAGTGAAAAGCTCACTGTAGTAAAAAATGTAGTAAGTCTTTGCATTGCTGTTCTTTCTTAGAACACCAAT
>JANLZV010000355.1:0-1937 GCA_031366425.1 Pyrinomonadaceae bacterium
GTCCAGGAGCGCTGTTGCAACTTGAAACTCGCGAGCCGAAGCATCCTTTGTTGACACCTGAGTTATGCACTCGCTTAGCTGGCCGCGTGAGGCCGAAAACACAGCGAACCATTTGGTGACCCCTGAACATGGGGTAAAACAGAGTGTCGGTCGAAGTTGACGCTTCGCCCGACCGACCCCAAGGAGGTCACCCAAATGGTTACAAGCAGAAAACAGGATAGCGACAAACGCCCCGGAAAACAAGGTCCGGAGGAGGAGGCTGCGCCGGAACCCAATAAAATCAATGCTTCCACGCCTTATGACTTCAATGGCAAGAATCTGACTCCCTACGGCGGACTGCTGCCGGTGATCACCATGCTTGAGAAGCTCGGCTTTCAGTCGCTGGTGGAAGAGACGCTGACATCGAAGCGGATCACCCGCTCCATGAACCTCTACGGATTCCTGCTGAGCATTCTGCTGGGCCTCTACATCGGCTTTGCGCGACTGAACCAGTTGCGCTTCATCGCTCGCGATCCGATTGTGACGGGCATCCTGAAAGTCGCCGAGTTGCCGGTGCAGTCCACGTTCTGGCGATTCGTCAATGCGCTTCATCTGAATGTCGCCCGGCAACTGTTGACGATTATGCGGATCATGCGCGAACGGGTTTGGGCGGCGGCCAATGTGAAGTTGGAGGTCGTCACGATCGACACCGACACGACCGTGCACACGCTCTACGGCAAGCAGATGGGTGGACGAAAAGGCTACAACCCGAAGAACAAGGGCAAGAAGAGTTACCAGCCGATCCTGACGTTTTTGGCCGAGACGCGGGAATACATCTGGGGCGAGTTGCGCAATGGCGACCGGCCCAGCGGCAAGCAGGTGGGCGATCATATCCGCAAGGTGTGCGCGGCCCTGCCGCCGGGAGTGAAACAGATTTACGGCCGGGTCGACTCGGGATTCTACTGCAAGGAAGCGGTTGAGGCCTATGAGGAATGCAAGGTGCGATTCGTGATCACGGCGCGCAAGACGCCGCGGCTGGTCGAACAACTGCGACAGGCCGAGTGGAAGAAGTCCAAGGAGACCGACGCCGAGGCGGAGTGCGAATTTCTCTACCAGCCGGACGGATGGAAGAAGTCGTACCGGTTCGTGGCCCTGCGCTACGAGAAAGCGCTTGAGAAGATGGATGCCAAGGAATCCGAGCAATACCAGTTGTTCGAAACCAGCCAGTACACGTATCGAGTGTTCGTGACTGATATGACGGATTCCATTGCCTTCGTAGTGTGGTTTTACGGCCAGCGTGGCAGTTCCGAGAACCTGATCAAGGAAGCCAACAACGATGCCGGGTTGACGGCGCATCCATCGGGCCGCTTCGACGTGAATGGCAATCATTTCCAGTTTGCGATGCTGGCCTACAACCTGAACTGTTGGCTGATGCTGTTCAACCGCGAGCCGGTTGCCGACGTCGCCGCGCTATGCCACACGACGCTGGCCACCGCGCGGTTGCGCTTCCTATTCGTGGCCGCCAAGATCTGGCGTCATGCGGGCCGCACCGGGGTGAGCTTCGGCGATCACTACGAGGAGAAGGGTGTGTTCAACCGGCTGATGGACCGGCTGCGCCGGATCGCCGTGTCCGGACCGAGCTATGCGCCGGTGATGACGCCAGCCCTGCGCTGATCGGTACCCCCGCCGACCATTCCAAACGCTGTGCATGGAAATTTATGCGCGGCTTCCAAACGAAACGGAACAAGGAACTTCGGCGCGGTGTTCAGCGGAAAACGGCTCTCGGGAGGACGATGCAGAAACGAAAAACGAACTGACCGAATCACTCACGGGCAGCCACCAGCCGGGCGGAGTCAACGCGCCGGCAGCTGTTGTTGTGCATAACTCAGGTGTCATCAATCATAGGTGAGGTTAGCGGAGTTCCGAGCGTGTTGAGGCCGTGAGCATGGTAAGTCGGT
>JANLZV010000381.1:0-3149 GCA_031366425.1 Pyrinomonadaceae bacterium
CCCGATGTTCGAGTCGCAGACGAAGAACATCGGGTCCTTCAGGCGAATCGCCACCGCGCCAATCATGCACTCGCGCACGTCGTCGCCCTCGAACTTGCCCTTGGCGTATTCGTTCACCGCCTTGAGCAGTCCCTCACGAAACGCGCTCAGATGCGTGCCGCCGTCGCTCGTGTACTGGCCGTTGACGAAGGAATAAAACGTCTCGCCGTAGCGGCTGTTGGTGTGCGTGAAACAGAACTCCAGCGTCTTGCTCGTGTAATGCAGGGGCGCGTAAATCGCCTCCGAGCCGTCCTTCGCCAAATCCTCGATCACCAAATCCATCAGCCCGCGCCGCGAGACGAAGGTCTGGCCGTTGAAGTTCAGCTTCAGCCCCGTGTTCAAGTAAGTGTAATGGCGCAGCCGCTTCTCGATGAATTCCGTCTTGAACTCCGAGTCCTTGAAAATCTCCGGGTCCGGCTCGAACTCGACGTAGGTGCCGTTCGGCTCCGTGGTCTTGCCCTTGTCCTCCTTCTTCAGCTTGCCCTGCTTGAAGCGCGCCTCTACGAACTGCCCGTCCCGAAACGAGCGCACGATGAACTCCTTCGAGAGCGCGTTCACTGCCTTGGTGCCCACGCCGTTCAGGCCCACGCTAAACTGGAACACGTCGTCATTGTACTTCGCGCCCGTGTTAATCTGCGACACGCACTCGATAACTTTGCCCAACGGAATCCCGCGCCCGAAATCGCGCACGCTCACGCGCGACCCCTCGATCTTGATGTTCACTTCCTTGCCGTGGCCCATGATGAATTCATCGATGGTGTTGTCCACGACCTCCTTCATCAGCACATAGCAGCCGTCATCCTGATGCGACCCGTCGCCGATGCGTCCGATGTACATGCCCGTGCGCAGGCGGATGTGATCGAGGGAAGAGAGCGTCTTGATTTTGCTCTCGTCGTAAACGTGCTTCTTGTCGTCGGCCATAGTCAGTCAGTCGCTTGAAATTCTTGGGCGCGAAATATCGGGACAACGCGCGGCGATGCAAACTGATTTCGCGGGCCGGGCCAAACCAATCCCTCAAAGATTCTTGAACTGTTCTTCGGTGAGGCTGGCCTGCTTCAAGATGTTGCGAAAGGTTCCGTTCGGCACGTCGCCGGTGTGCATGGCGACGTAGGTTTGGCGTCCGTCGGCGTGGCGGAGCACGACATGCGAACCGGACTGGGGCTTCACCACAAAGCCGGCGCGTTGCAGCCGAGCGAGCACGTCACGCGCTTTGTAGGGCATGACCGGAAATTTCCAAGGTGCCGAGCAGACAATCGCCCGGTTCGTTCACCGCTTCGCCGTTTGCCGCCTTCTCGCCAATCCACAACTCCGCCAAATCCACCGCCGCCGCCCGCGCTCCGTCGATGCCCAAGCCATGCGTGGTCAGGCCCAGCGCGGGAATGTGCGCGTAGTAGTGCCCCGCCGGAAAATCGGGCGAGACAATCTTCTCAAACAGCACGGGGTAGTTCATGCGATGCGGGTTGGTTAGTGCGAAAAATATGCGGGGACAAGGATGCTTTGCTTCCCGGTGCGGGCGCTTTGGCGAATTCGGTTCAGTGTTCCTTTGGTGCAAGGCCGGTGCGGACTGCGGACGCCTTCCAGCAAAGCAGCCTCCAACGCCGACGACTCCCAGCCATCGCGCTGCTCCTGATCGCGCAACGCCTCGCGCCCGACTTCGCTCTCGTCCGCGTAGCGTCCGCTGCGCACCTTCGCCTTGGCGTAGCCTTCCAACTCTTTGGTGAGCACAATTTCCATTTTCATTTCACGCGCTTGTCAGCGGCAGGAATCTATTTCGTTCCGCCGGGCAAGACAAGCAGCGATGCCCGTGCGCAGGCGGATGTGATCGAGGGAGGAGAGCGTCTTGATTTTGCTCTAGTCGTAAACGTGCTTCTTGTCGTCAGCCATAGTCCGTCAGTCGCTTGAAATTCTTGGGCGCGGAATATCGGGACAACGCGCGGCGATGCAACAGGAAAGAGGTCCAGTAAAAAAGGGCGCGCTCTGTATTCAGCGCAGTTCCATCAAAGCACCGGACTGTTCTTCAGGAGCTTTCATTAACTCTTTAATCACATATTTCGGAATGCACTTTTCATCTTTAACAACTTCTTGGCGAAATTCGTAAATGCCGTCTCCAATCATTTCTGTAAAATGCTGGTCCCTTTGTTCGGGGTTTACGATTTCAAAGCGGATTTGCTTCGTAGGCGCGCAACTCTTCAAGAATTGCACCATCGTAAGGTCGCTTTTGGGCAGTGAATAGCCCAAGCAAATCACCCTGTCCGCGCCCCGGATTGCCTGCCCTGCTTGAAACCACATCGAACGGAGTGCCTCGTGCTGGAAGAAAACTGTTTTGTCCAAAGTCGGCGGAATGATCAGGGCTGACTTGCCGCCCAATCGGCACCAATCCACGTTGTCCGTGTCGCGTCCCTCCGCGATGTCGAACACGCCGTCCAATCCGCCATTGCAGGGGGTGTAGAAAAGCTCTTCCCCGAAAAACTCTGAACGGCCTGAGTAGAACCAGTTGGTGGATCCGTGGAGCTTGAACAGCTTAAAAGTGTCCTGCGGGCGCGCGTTTTCGTTTGGGTCGAGGAACTGCATGTTACCTTGCACGGTCGCTGGAGTCAGCCGGATCGGATAGAGATGCCCAGTGGGAATGGGCCGCCTCGTTGCCTCGTAAGTTGTGCTGGCGACTCGCTCAATCAGGGTGTCGTAATTGAGAGTGATGACCGTTGAACGATTGCTGTGCCAGTAGGCGATTAGCGAGTCGAACCATTTTGGTGGCCTGTTGGTTCCCCAAATCGAAGGGTCTCGGCTGTTCTCCAAAAACAGATAACGAATGACGTTCGTTATCTCCAAGTACCAAACCCGGTGGCGCAGATTCTCCGTTTCTGCCAGCCATGGCTTTGCCGTCGCCAAAAACGTCAGAGCTTTTTCAACGTCTTCCTTGATCTTGCCTCGAATCTCGGGCGGCAGATCTTTTGCGGATTTGTTCCGTGTGAGGATGGAGCCAGAGAGTTCTTTTGTGACTGGCATCTGACAAGAGACGGCCTTTGAAAATCCAGAACCCAACAGGAAAACATCACTTATACAGATTGGTCACTTGTCACCACGGCCTTGTTCTCGAAGGACATCCGAAC
>JANLZV010000392.1:0-5856 GCA_031366425.1 Pyrinomonadaceae bacterium
GCGTCTGTTTTTGCCAGTGCTCCGCTGTCTGAGTTTTACCGCAAGCGCCGGTTTACGCAGCTCACGCGCGTTGGCTTGTCGTACCAGCTCTCAATGTCGAGCGTGAAAGATCCGAAAGTTAACGAGGATCCGAATAACCCGCCGCGATTCATTCCAGTAATTTACAAGCAGCCGAATATCGTTACCAGTCGGGCGACCGCGAGCTTTAGTTATGACACGCGTAACGCGAGCGTCGATCCGACGACGGGCCGCGAGATAACTTTTTCAATGGCCTTGGCCGGTCTCGGCGGTGACGTGAGAACCTACCAACCCACTCTTTCGTACACTCAGTTTATCCCGATCCGTAATAAGCGTTCGGACCGGCCGGAAGTATTCGGGTTCCGCATTATTGCGGGCACGGTGGGCAGTATTGGAACTTCGAAGAAGATCAGGGAATCACAGTCGCTCGCCTTTGTTGATGGCGTGCCGATTTTTGAACGATTTTTCCTGGGTGATGAATTCAGTATTCGCGGCTACAACGTTCGTTCGATCACGCCGCTCGCGCCTCTTGATACCTTCATTACGACGAAGAGCGTGAAGATCGCTTCGAACCCGTTCGGAGATCCGGTCGAAGTTGCCAACCTGCCTGCCAATCTCGTGAACGTAGGTATATTCACCGGCCCGACTGGTTCGAATATGGCCCAATTGCCGAGATCCTTTACGCCGATTGGCGCCGACACGCAACTGTTGGGAAATTTTGAGTACCGCATTCCCTTAATTGGTAACACCGTGGGCCTGGCAGCGTTTGCAGACGTTGGTACAGCTTTCAATCTTCGCTCCAAACGCGATCAACTTTTCTCGAGCGAGTTGTTGAATGACCAGCCGTTTTTGCAGACCGTAGGCGCGATTAAGTGCGACCGCGCAGGTGGTTTTGCGGCGGTCAGTTTGTCATCCCTGGCCGCGTGTGTCGCCAACCCGGATCTGGCACTCGTGCCCGACCGTTCCGGTTTCCTCGCGCTGGTCTTGCGCGATAATCGGCTGGTAACAACTCAGGAACTCGACAACGCGCGATGCCCAACCTGTCCATTTGACCCGCAAACTGGGTTGCCGTTTGGGTTCCAGTCAGTATTTCTCCGCGGCCAGGCGCAAACTAATACGGCGGTTCGGCTTTCTCAGAGCTTGTTCTCCAGATTTTCAGACATTCGTTCGAGTCTCGGGATGGAAGTGCGCGTGCAGGTTCCGGTCATCAACGTGCCTTTTCGCTTAATCTTTGCGTATAATCCCAACGCTCGGAAGGACCAGGTTATTGACGGATTCCCGTTCTTCTTTAATGAAAAGAAGAAAGTCATCAGGTTTAGCGTAGGGCGCACTTTCTAATTTGCGAAGCCAACCAGGGCGGTGGTTGTTAACAACTAAGCAGTCGACTATCCGCCAACTCATTTTAAGGAGCATTACAAAAAAGTTATGAAGATTCGATTTATGTTTGCCATTGCGTTTGTCGTGGCCCTCGGTGTTTCACCGCTTCTGGCCCAGACCCGGCCTGCTGCCCCGGCTGGAGCGTCGTCGGCGCAGGGAACGGTTCCGGAAAGCAAGATAGCCCTTGTCTACACTGAAGAGTTTTTGGATCCGAAAACCGGAATCGCAAAATTCACCAGTTTGATTGCTACTTTGAACCGAGAGTTTCAGCCGCGCCAGACTGAGTTGCAACAGATTCAGGAAAAGATGAAGCAGCTCACCATTGAGATCAATCAAGCCCAGGCAGCCAGTTCGGTAGTGGACCCGAAATCAGTGCAGGCGAAGATCGACCAGCTTGACCAGTTAAAGAAAGATGCCACGCGTAAAGGCGAAGACGGTGAGGCACTTTTTACCAAGCGCCGCAAGGATTTGTTTGAGCCAGTGCAGAAGGAAATTGCCGGCGCTCTGGAAGTTTATGCTAAGTCGCACAACATCAACGTGTTGATTGATGGCAGCCAGGTGCCCTTGGTTTACGCTGCCGACAGCATCGACATCACGCGAGCCTTTATCAACGATTTCAACAGCAAGAATCCGGCGACTGCAGCTGTGACTCCGCCTAAGTAGGTCGGGGCCATAGCTTTCGCGCTTACCAGACGCGGTGATGCGGTTCGGATTCCGTGTCCCGCGTCTCTTTATTCCAAATATGGAAACTGTACTTGACTCCCAGGCTATCCAGGAACTCCTGCCGCATCGTTTTCCGTTTCTGCTCGTCGATCGAATTATCGAGCTGGTCCCGAAGGTCCGCATCGTCGGCATCAAACAAGTCAGCATCAACGAACCCTTTTTCCAAGGGCACTTTCCCGGCGCACCCGTCATGCCTGGAGTGCTGGTGGTGGAAGCGCTGGCCCAGGTTGGGGCCGTCCTGGCCCTGCGCGAAATCGAGGACCGCGATTCCAAGCTCGTGCTCTTTACGGGAATCCGTGAAGCGCGTTTTCGCCGGCCGGTCGTGCCTGGCGACACGTTGACCCTGGAAGTTACTGCGCTCCGGATTGGTTCGCGCGTTCAGCGTATGCGAGGCGAAGCCAAAGTGGACGGCCAGCTCGTAGCTGATGCTGACATTATGAGCGTGATAGCAGACCGCGCATCAGCCGTCTGATGTTTCGACCTATGTCCCTCGCCACCAAGACCAGCACCATTCATCCCACTGCGATCGTTAATTCGCGCGCCCGAATTGGAAACGGCTGCTACGTCGGCCCCTATTCGGTGGTCGGCGAGGATGTCGAGTTAAGAGACGAGGTGCGACTGGAATCGCATTGCGTCATAGACGGGCGGACAATTATCGGTGAAGGCACCCACGTCTTTCCGTTTGTCTCGATCGGGCTCCAGGCGCAGGATTTGAAGTACAAGGGCGAACCATCCGAGACGCGAGTGGGACGCCGAAACGTGATTAGGGAGTTTGTTACCATTCATCGCGGGACTGCCGGCGGCGGGATGCTGACGCAAATTGGTGACGATTGTTTACTGATGGCCCAGGCGCACATCGCTCACGATTGCATTTTGGGCGATGGCGTGATCATGGCCAATGCCGCCACGCTCGCGGGCCACGTGATTATTGAAAACAATGCGAACGTGGGCGCGTATTCGGGTGTGCATCAGTTTTGCCGGGTGGGACAGGAAGCCTACATCGGCGGCTATTCAGTCATTGTTAAGGACGCGTTGCCATTCGCTTTATCAGTCGGCAATCATGCGCGTTGCTATGGACTGAACACGACAGGCATGAAACGGCGCGGCCACTCGCGCGAAGTGATCAGCGCGTTACATCGCGCTTTTCACCTGCTGTTGGCCGCAAAGCTGAACACGTCGCAAGCTCTCGAAAAAATCAAAGAAGAGATCAGGGATGTTGCTGAGGTCGAATCGCTGATCCAGTTTATCCAAAGCTCAAGCCGCGGCGTAATCAAGTGACCCGGATGAAGAGGAAAGCCAGTCTGGATCTGCCGGCTTTTATCGTTTCTTTCAGCCCCCATCCTTAGTTATCGTTCATCCTTTTCTAAATGCGTTACGGTCTCATCGCCGGCAATGGCCGGTTTCCATTTTTGGTGATCGCCGGCGCCCGCAGTGCTGGTGTTTCTCTGTCTGTTGCGGCCATTCGCGAAGAAGCAGATCCAACAATTGAATCCGAAGTAGAACGCCTGACGTGGGTTGGAATTGGGCAGTTAGGAAAAATGATTCGCTTCTTCAAGTCGGAAGGCGTGGAGAAAGCGATCATGGCAGGACAGGTGAAACACGTGCGGATTTTCAGCGGCGCAATACCCGACGCCCGCATGTTGAAAATGCTGCTCAAACTCCCGCGCCGAAACACCAACTCATTGATCGGCGGGATTGCCGCTGAACTCGCAACCGAGGGCATCGAACTCGTGGACTCTACTCATTTCCTGCCGGATTGCCTGGCGGCGGCCGGCCCGATGACGCGGCGACAGCCGACTGCGGCCGAACGCGCAGACATTGATTACGCCCTCGAGATTACTTCCCACCTGGCTGGACTTAACCTGGGCCAAACAATCGTCGTCCGCGGCAAAGCCTGCGTAGCAATCGAAGCCATGGAAGGGACCGATGCCACCATTCGTCGCGCGGGAGAGATAATGCGAGGCGAACATCAGCGTGGAGCGGAAAAGGTTAAGCCTAAGAGCGGTCCTCTAACCGTCGTTAAGATTACGAAACCGGATCAGGATATGAGGTTTGACGTTCCGGTAGTGGGATTGCCAACCATTGAGGTGATGGCTGAAGCGGGGGCGACCTGTTTGTGTATCAGTGCCGGTAAGACGTTAATGTTCGATCGTGACGAGATGATCGCGGCGGCCGACAAACACAAAATCGCGATCCTCGCCGTCTAGTCTTCGGCTTCCTCGTCGCGAACTGCTTCGTCATCGGTCGGCGAGGGACTCCCGGCGACCCGATAGTCTTCACTGACCCACCGGTCGAAATCCAATAATTTACAGCGTTCAGAGCAAAACGGACGGGAAGGGTTATCTTCGCGATCGAGCTCGACCCGCTTGTGACATGTAGGGCAGTTCATTGAAGAGGACTTGGCGCGAGATCTAGTTTGCCAACGCGCCTTCGCTCACGAGCAATTCGGGACGCTTGATCAGAATTCGGCGATTGACGAATTCAATTGTACCGGCGCGGCGCATCGCGTTTAAGCGGACCGTAACGCTTTCGCGCGTCGAGCCGACGATCGAGGCAATCTCGCGATGAGGCAAGGGAATGTCGATCAAAACACCTTCTGACTCTTTGACCCCGTAACGATCCGAAAAATCCGCCAGCAGGCGATCCAGGCGAGCGGGGATAGCGTTGAGAGAAAAATCGGCGAGTCGCTGCTCAGCGTTTTCGAGTCTTTGACCAATCAAACGGAAGGTGTAGTCGTGCAATTCGTGATTATCGGCCATTGCCAGTTTAAACTGCTCGGCCGGAATTCGCAGGAGAGTGCAGGTTTCGTAAGCCACCGCGGAATTTGCGCGGCGACCGGCTTTCGAGTAAAGCGCTGACTCACCAAACAGTGCACCCTGCGGCAGAATATCGATAACCGCTTCGCGATCTGTGTTTGCCTCAATGCGGCAGAGTTTGATCCGGCCGCGGACGATGGCATACAGGGCATCTGCCTGGTCACCCGCCCGATACACGAACCGGCGGCGGCGCACTTCACAAACGATCGAATCATTCGCCAGGCTGTTCGTAATATTGTCGCTCAGGCCTGACCCGAAATCGAGGCGATCGATCATCGCTGCGCGATCTGCCGGGCCCAGGTTGTGCGCGCGTCGCGCTGGTTTCAATTTAGGTTCGGTGTCACTCATAGCGGTACTCACAGGTCACGGAAGTTCTCGGGCGTCTGGGTTTATTTGCGATGCGGCAACCTGACTGACGTGGTGGTCGATTTGCTGGTTAGCCCCTGGTAATGTAAGGAAACCCCGGAAAACAGCCCTAGGTGTTGGAACGCTTCAGGTATTGTTACTGACTCGATAACGAGGCGAGCTACTAAGTAAAGCGGACAATACTGATGCGCGGACTTTAGCATGAAGTGGATCGGCGCGCAACAGGATTGGTCCAGCAAAATCAGCGCCTAATGATAGGATTGAACCCAACCGGAGCCGCCAACGTACAGCTAAGCGCGCCTGGGTGGGTAAATCGGAAGGTCTGGAAGCGCTGTCCATGGTTTGAGTTATGAGGAATTAAGCAATGTCTGACTACAAAGAAAAGATCGACGAATGGCAGAAAACGGCGCGCCGCAAGGCCCGCGAACTTGACGAGAAGTTTGCGATCTCAGACCTGGTCGATGGAGGCACGCGCGCGGCCGGCGAAGCGGCAAAACTAGGCGCGCAGACGATCACCTCAGGGGCGCAGAAAGTCCGCGAAGAAGCGGAGCGTTTG
>JANLZV010000407.1:0-2854 GCA_031366425.1 Pyrinomonadaceae bacterium
GAATTCAATTCCTCGTCGATGGGTATAATTTTCTTTATCATGCAAAAACTTTGATATCCATTTAAGAGTGCACGGCAACTCGCGGCATCTCTTTGCCGTCTCCGCCCTCGGCCGGGGTCAGCACTCGCAACGGCTCGGGCCAATTCACCGTCGGAACAGCAGTTGGACCATATCGTCCTTCGCGGCCGCGTGTTTTGTCGCGCAACGCTTTCAACACTTTCTCCGGAGTGATCGGAACTTCGTCTATTCGCACACCGACCGCATCGTAAACTGCATTTGCCACCGCTGGCGGCACCGGCAGCAGCGGTCCTTGTCCAACTTCCTTCGCGCCGTATGGCCCGTTGGGATCCGGATCTTCGATTAGATATGTCTTAACGTCGCACATCTCCATCGTCGTTGGGCTCTTGTATTCCAGCAACGACGGAAACTTGTGCACCACGTTGCGGTTCGCGCGGTAGACCATCTCCTCCATCAGGATTTCGCCCAGTCCCATGTAGACGCTGCCTTCAACCTGGCCCATCACCAGCATCGGATTGATGGACTTGCCTATGTCGTGGGCAATCCAGACCCGCTCGACCACCACGATGCCAGTTGACGGATCAACGTCGACTTCGGCAATCGCCGCGGAATAACTGTAAGCCGGCGATGGTCCAACGCCCGCTCCTTTGTATCTTCCTGGTGACCGCGGCGGCGAGTAAGAGCCGACCGTCCCAATCGTGCCAAACTTTGATTCCGCGAGCACTACTGCTTCCGCAAACGTGACGCCGACCTCCGGATTTTCAACGTCGAACACCCGCCGCTCAGCCAGCGACAGGTTCTCCACCGGGACCTTCAATTTCTCTGCAACTGCCATCACCAGCAGTTCGCGCGCGCGTTCAGCCGCCTGGATGGCGGCGTTGCCGGTCATCAAGGTAACGCGGCTCGAATAGCTGCCGAGATCCACTGGGGTCAAATCTGTATCAGCGGTG
The DNA here is from genome assembly GCA_031366425.1 of Pyrinomonadaceae bacterium. Taxonomy (GTDB): domain Bacteria; phylum Acidobacteriota; class Blastocatellia; order Pyrinomonadales; family Pyrinomonadaceae; genus PSRF01. Next base: position 969 of record JANLZV010000407.1, read on the forward strand.
ATCACGCGAATGTCGAAAGGATCGATTCCCAAAACTTCAGCTACGATGTAAGCGAGGATCGAATCGGAACCCTGGCCAATATCAGTCGAACCACACATCACGCAGACGCCGCCCTGGCGATCGAGCCGAAGTTGAACTCCGGACTGCGGCATGTTGTTCCAGTAGATCGGCAAGCCAGCGCCGCAGATGTAGGAACTACACGCGATGCCGATGCCTTTGCCGTAAGGCAGTTTGCGATTGGTCTGGTCCCAATTCGAAAACTTATTTTTCCAGCCGGAACCATCAACGATCTTGTCGAGACATTGACCCAGGCCCATGCTGCCGATTCGCAGATAGTTTGCGGTGACCGTGTCAGCTTTCACCAGGTTCGCACGTCGCATCGCCGCCGGATCGAGGTTTAGTTGTTCAGCGATTTTGTCGATTTGAACTTCCAACCCAAAGCGCGGTTGCGGTGTTCCATGGCCGCGCTTTGGACCACACGGAGGTTTGTTCGTGAAAGCGCGCAGTCCCTGAAACTTGTAACGCGGCACGTCATAGGTGACGGTTTGCAGCGCGCCGGTGTAAAAGGTGCTGGCGACCCCGTAGCTGCCATAGGCCCCGCCGTCGAGAAACGTCTGGAAGTGCATTCCCGTGATGGCGCCGTCTTTCTTGACGCCAGTCTTCACCTGCATCAGAACGGGATGACGCCCGCGGTGACAATAAAAAACTTCCTCGCGCGTGAGGGTCACTTTCACCGGTCTGCCGGTAATCATCGCCAGCTTTGAGACGACTACTTCGTGATTGAAAGGATCGCTCTTGCCGCCGAAGCCACCGCCGTTTGGCGTGGCGATTACTCGGATATGACTGGCCGGCAACTCTAAAACTTTCGCGAGCGCGCGATGAACGTAATGCGGTGTCTGCGTCGAACTCCAAAGCGTCAGCTTCTGGTCAGGATCGAAATTCGCGACCGCGGCGTGCTGCTCCATCGGCAGGTGAGTGTTGCCTTCGTAGAAAAAGGTGTCTTCGCGGATCAGATCGGCGGCGGCGAAACCTTCTTCCACGTCGCCGAATTCAAGCGAGACTTTTTTGTGAACGTTGCCGTCATCGCCGTATTCATGGACCAGTGGATCGTCGATGAGGATGGCCTCTTCGATTGAAGAGATTGTGTTCAGCGGCTCGTATTCCACTTCGATGAGGTTTATCGCGTCAAACGCAACGTCTTCATCGATGGCAGCCACCGCCGCGACTGGGTCGCCGATGAATCGCACCTTATCGATGCAGAGCGCGAGTTCGTCCTGGCTGACCGGAAGGATGCCATAAGAGATTGGCAGATCTTTGCCGGTGATCACGGCGATCACGCCTGGCAGTGCCCGAGCTTTCGAAACGTCGATGTTTTTGATCAGCGCGTGCGGCAGATGGCTGCGAAGCATCTTGCAGAACAACATTCGCGGCAGGACGATGTCGTCGGCAAACTTCGTTTGACCCGTACACTTCGCGCGCGCGTCCACTTTGCGAAAAGGTTTACCGACTACGTTGAGCGAGTTGCCTTTTTTTTCGTTCTTAGCCATGAGCGAATCTTATTCGTAGCCGTAGACACTCTCGCGCGGAAGTTCCATTTCTTCCCCCCGCATGCGCGCTGCCGCCAGTTCCACCGCTTCATAAATCTTGATGTAGCCGGTGCAGCGGCAAAGATTTCCCGAGAGAGCTTCCTTGATCACTTCGCGCGACGGATTGGGATTCTTCTTGAGCAACTCTTCCGCGACCAGCAGGAACCCGGGTGTGCAATAACCACACTGCGCCGCGCCCGTATCAGCAAATGTTTCCTGCAGCGGATGAAGGCGAGCGCCTTCCGCCATTCCTTCGATCGTTTTCACTTCCTGCCCTTCAGCGTCAAGTCCTAACATCAA
>JANLZV010000416.1:0-4978 GCA_031366425.1 Pyrinomonadaceae bacterium
GAAATGGTCAAGGCCTTTCTCGTCTCAGGTGAATACCGCCAACGCTTCGGGCCATAGGTTAAGAAGTCTCTAGTCTCCAGTCGTCAGTTTTCAGTCTCCAGTCACGGATCGCCGATCAACTCTTTTCCTCGGCGGAAAGCCGTCAGTTGCTACATATTCTTAGTCTGACGAGTAGCGACTGGCGACTGCCGACTGCCGACTGGAGACTGGAAACTAAGACTTGCATTAGCCGCCAGTCACACGGGCCTCTTTCAGCACAGTGTTATCAGGATCCAACTTCACCGACGCCGGCGCTACCTCGAGTTTGATCTCCTGAACGGTTTGTTTTCCGCTGGGCTTTAAGATGACCCGGCGCGTGCCGGCTGCCAAGGTGATCTCGATGGGCACCCAGTTTGGAAAAGCGTCGCCGGCTTGCGTCTGCTTCAACACGAGCTTCAACTTCTTCTTCTTACTCATCCATTCCCAAGACAAGTCATACTCAGGATGTCCGGCGCCGTAGATCCAACGCTGGAAAAAATCCTTGAGGTTGCGACCCGACGCTTTTTCAAAGGCCGCGCGCAAGTCTTCCGTATTCGCGGTCGCGTTGCGATGGTCGCGATAGTAATTGCCGACGGCGTCAAAGAACGCGCGGTCGCCAATTTCGGATCGCAGCATGTGCAGGACCCACGCGCCTTTTTCGTAGTTGTTTGGATTTAGCAGTTTAAAAAGGTCTTCAGTTTCAGAATCATAAATCGGCGTGCGCGTCTTGCGTTCGTATTTGAAATATTTGTCGGCCGCTTTCTTCATATACGCCTGAAAGACTTCCTCGCCCTCCTCGCGCTGAATAAAAAGCCCAGCGAAATAAGTGGCGAAGCCCTCGCTGAGCCAAAGATCAGCCCAGGTAGACTCAGTCACCGAATCACCAAACCATTGGTGCGCGATCTCGTGTGACACAATGCTGACAATCCCCCCGCGGATTTTGAAGACTTTGCTAATTCGTTCCGGCTCCGGCTTCGGATCAAACAAGGTGCTGGTAAAGACGATCGCGCTGGAATTCTCCATGCCGCCAAAGCGGGTGGCGCCGACAATCAAAGCAAGTTTGTCGTACGGATAAGGGGCCACCGTCTCGCTGAAATATTTTAACGAAGGATTGGCCGCGCTAAAGCCTTGGAGCGCGAGGTTTCGATCCGGCGCCGGCACGTAGTAGACCAGCGGAGTGACTGCAGCCATGACAGGCTGAAGTTGAGTGAAGTCTCCCACCGCGACGATCATGCAATAAGGCGGGATCGGCACGTCTTCACTAAAGCTCCAGGTCCGACTCGAAGGCGATGTCGTTTCAACTTTCGTCAGACGTCCATTCGCGACCACAGTTTGCTTCGCAGGCGCAGTCACCGTGAAATTGATCGTAGCTTTCGCCGAAGGATGATCGAAACTGGGAATCCAGTGGTGCACGCGGTTGGGCCAGTTGTCTCCAATCGCCGACGCCTTTCCCGCTTTGTCACTAGTCAAAATCAAACCATCGGCCGGCTTGCCGTGGTAGGAGACGGCAATCAAGACTCGCGTGCCTCGCGGCATCAGCTTCGCTAGTTTTACCTGAAGCAGATTCGCGGACCGCTCGTAGGGTGCGCGCTCATTTCCGACCGTCACTGAGTCAATCTCGAGCGTGCCGAAATCCAGATCCACTTTGGACGAATCCTTCACGAGCAGCACCGTAATTTCAGTCCGCGCGGCAGTGATCTCAGTTAAAGCTTCGTTGAAGACGAGCGAGACGTCGTAGTTTAAGGGTTTCCACGAATCAATGAGTCGCTCGCGGCGCGCCGCGCTGAGCGCGAAGGCGGAGAGCAACACGAACACAAGCGCGAGGATGAGACGGCCAAGGTGCGTTTGTTTAAGACTCCGCAAATGCGTTCGGTCAGGTTTCATCGGGCTCCTATCTAACGAATTCCCATCAGCAACAGTGCAGATCGGTCGGAAACGCTGCGCGTCGCGGATGCTTGCCATGCGCGATAGCCCGAGAGTTCGTCCTCCGTCACGGGCCGGTTGCCTAAACGCGCGGCCGGCGTTCGCTCAAACGCCCTTGAGGTAAGCGCGAGGTGTGCGTTTCGGGTGTGGAGCGCGCCCGGAGTAGCGAGTGCTGCTTCAGCGGATTCGACATCGGGAAAAAATTCATCGTAGGCCATCAGATGCCAGGTCGTCTGCGCGCCTTCGCCTTCAATCGCGAGCACGCGCAGCAAGCCGAGCCCGCTTTCGAGTTGAAAGATTAGATCATCACCTGCCGCGAACGGTTGAGCCATGAAGTTGATGTTACGAAACGCGAGCCGCAATCGCAACGGAACTATCCACGAATAGTTCTGGTTTTGAGTTTGAGCGCGCTAGAATCACCGCACGCGTATGAGCGAGTTTGACGCCACAAAAGATTACTACCAGATTCTGGGTGCTGATGAACGTACGTCGGGCCCCGACCTTGAGCGTCTTTTCAAACGGCAAGCGGCGCGACGCCATCCCGACAAGGGTGGCAGCGAAGAAGAGATGAAGAGTCTCAACGAAGCTTATCGCGTGCTCCGTAACGAAGAAACGAAGCGTGATTACGACGCGCAACGGAAAAAACCGGTGCGCGCACAAACCGCCTTCGTGCCGCGAGCGTCGCCGACGGCGCCTGACGTTGGACTCTTCGGTCATGGGCTGAGCGCGTTGCTTTGTCTGCTGGTCGGGCTGTTCTTGCTGGTGCTGGTCCGCACGCAATGGATGTTTTTCCTTTGGCCGTTGCTGATTCTCGCAACACTCGTAATCTTGTTTGGCGTTTTGATGGCCCGTAGCGCGATGCGTGCGATCAATGCCTCGCTACCGCTCACGAGTCGGATTCGCAGACATACGCGCGTGCAGGAGTTGATCTTCTGGATCGCAGTAATCGGCAGCAGCTATGGTTTGTATCTGGTGTTCACTTCGATCTAAGCGTAGTTGAGTTACAAAAAGGGAAGTAAATGAATCTATCCGGATTGGAATTATTATTTCTCGAAGTTAATCATCTCGAGGAGTCGGTGCATTTTTACACGAGCGTGCTTGGGTTTGAGATTAGCCGGATGGACCTGGACTCGGAACCGCCGATGGCTACTCTCCGCGCCGGGCGGTTAAAAATTAAATTGGCCCAGCATCTTGAGACTATGCTGCGACGCGGGCGCGGCGTGAACTTCTTCATCGGCGTCGACGATGTAGATGAGTATTTCCAAACTCTCAAAGACAGAGGAGTTGAACTGCAAGCGCCGGCGGATGAAGGTTGGGGTGGGCGTTTCATAACGCTCGAAGACCCCGACAAGTATCGCTACTTCTTCGTCACCTGGACGACTGACGACTGACGACTAGCGACTAATTCCCGCGCGTGCTATCCTCGTGTTGCACAGATAGGACAAGCCTTCACGCATGCGTTACGTCGTAAACCCTCCCAACCCCTGGCTCACGCATTCAGTCGAGTGGCTGGGCGAACCGCCTGAATCAAAGCTCGAAGTATTCGAAGAAACCGAGACCCGCCGTATCATTACCCACAACGATAGTCCCGACGTCGGCTTTGATTACACAGTCAACTGCTATCGCGGGTGCATACATGGCTGCACCTACTGCTTCAGCCGCCCCACTCACGAATACCTCGGCTACGGCGCCGGCACTGACTTCGATCGCAAGATCGTCGCGAAGGTTAACGCTCCCGAATTGCTGCGCCGGGAGTTGATGAAGCCTTCATGGAAAGGCGACGAGATCGTTTTTTCGTTTACTTCCGATCCCTACATTCCGCTCGAAGCGCACTACAAACTGACGCGGCAGTGTCTGGAAGTGTGCGCCGAGTTTCGACAACCGATCGGCATCATAACGAAGTCGGCGCTCATCCGCAGAGACATCGACGTCTTACAGCAACTCGCGAAGTCAGCGCGCCTCGGAGTCTTTTTCACCATTCCGTTTACGGATGTCGAGACGGCGCGCGCGGTTGAGCCTTTCGCACCTTTGCCGGAAGCGCGTTTCCACGCCATGGCCGATCTCGCGGCCGCCGGGATCACCGTCGGCATCGGGATCGCCCCGGTGATTCCGAGTCTCAGTACCGATTTGCCGGTGTTACTCAAACGCGCGAAAGCAGCGGGTGCAACTCTCGCGTTCATCAACATGTTGCGCCTGCCGGGGAGCGTCGCGCCTTACTTCGAAGAGCGGCTGCGCGAGAAGTTGCCGACCAAAGCTGATCGCGTGATGCATCGCATCATGGAAGCTCGCGGCGGCAAAGTGAACTCAAGTGTGTTTGGCGAACGCATGAAAGGGAAGGGCGAATACTGGGCCGCGATCGAACGCTTATTCAAGATTCATTCGGAGCGACTTGGTTTCAACCAGACCTCAAAACGCGTAGCGAGATCGGAAAGCACTTTCCGCCGGCCCACCTCGCAGGCGAGTCTATTCAGTTAGTCCTCCGGACCGCGGGCGCCCTCGCCCGCTTACCGTCCGCAAACTAACAGCTTGCGTTACCAATGGCTGCGGGCGAGGCGCCCGCGCTCCCGCACAGCGTCGTGATTTTAGAGACAGACGCGCCGCGCTTATCTATAATGCTCGCGGTTCAGTTCAACGCACCCCGCAAGGTTTCAGGAGGTCTCCCTTCATGATGCTCATCCGCCACGTCATTCGCGACCGCGAGCCTTATTCGATGAAGGCCACCGCTACCGTCCAGGAGGCCGCAGAGTTCATGGCTTCGCGCAACGTCGGCGCCGTTTGCGTCGTTGACGACAAGGGAAAACTGCTCGGGGTGTTTTCAGAGCGCGACGTGATCAAGCGCGTAGTGATACTCAAACGCGATCCGGCCTCGGTGCAGGTCGGCGACGTAACCAGCGAGCTGCGCGCGGTAATCAATTGCGACGAGACGCCACATCAAGCCTTGGAACGGATGGAGCAGATCGGCACTCGCCATTTGCCCGTGGTCGATGGCGAGCGATGGGTGGGCATGCTCTCAATGCGCGACCTGATGCGGGTGGAA
>JANLZV010000422.1:0-3675 GCA_031366425.1 Pyrinomonadaceae bacterium
TAAGGTGAACGATCGGGTCGCGCTAATGCGGCTACTGTTGCGGCTTAGTGATCGGGCGTTTCTGTACTGGGGCGTGGATGAAGCCGGCGACGTCTTCACTGGCTACACGTTTACCATGGAGTCAGGCTTTCCCGAAGAGGCCATTAAGATTGTGCTGCGGAGCATCGCGAACAGCGATAAGTTTGTGGGTGAACTTCGAGAGATCATTGACGCGCCCATCCCGGACGTAACGGTGACAACTCCCCCGAAGAAAATCGCACCGCCAATCAAGAAACCTCTGCGCCGCCGGCGCGGCCGAGGATGATCGCGCAGGCTAAAGTCATCTAAGCGTGATTTCGTGAGCTGGTCGTGTCGGCACACAAAAACATTTAAGGGCACCACTGAGGGCGCCCTGAAGTGTTCTAAATATTGGTGGAGCCGAGGGGGATCGAACCCCTGACCTCATGACTGCCAGTCATGCGCTCTCCCAGCTGAGCTACGGCCCCTTGTAACGATATCTCTCAATCGTAAATGCTTGATGCAGAGTAACGTAGCGTTCCGAAGCGGGTCAAGCGACCGCTTGTTACTGGCCTCTCGCATTGTCATTTAAGCCGATCCGTTGTGCGTCGTCCTCCTGGCTTATCGTTTTCTCAAGGCCGCTGTGTAAGCTATCGCCGCACCCACGACCAGCAACGCCAGGCCACCGACAACTCGAAACGCGTCGGGAAGTTCGCGCACGTCGGTGTTAGTGATAACCACGGCAGCGCTCGGTTCGAGAAAATAAGCCCGGTAAGCCACCACGCCGCCAACCGCAGCTACTACAATTCCGAAAATGGTCGCGATAACTCTCAATGTCGTAAACCAGGCAGCTAGTGGGCTGTCTCCCATTCTTCAGTCGTATCTATTTTCCTTTGAAGACAGGTTTGCGCTTCTCGAGAAACGCGCTCACTCCTTCATTTTTATCTTCCGTCGAAAAACAAAGCGCGAAGAGATCCACTTCCCGTCGCAATCCCTCATCCAGATTCGAACGCGACGCGAGCTTCACTGACTCCTTCGCGAGGCTCAAGGCTATCGGCCCCTTCGAGGCAATGGCGTTGGCGATTTCCATCGTCTTCGCTTCCAACTCCGCAGCTGGGACCACGTGGTTCACCAGTCCCATCGCCAGTGCAGCGTTTGCGTCAATGATGCCTCCCGTCAGGATCATTTCCATCGCCTTGCCTTCGCCGACCAGACGGGTTAACCGCTGGGTGCCGCCGCCACCGGGAATGATTCCCAGGTTGATCTCCGGCTGGCCAAACGACGCGGTTTCACTCGCGATCCGGATATCGCAGGAGAGCGCCAACTCACACCCGCCACCCAAACAATATCCATTGATCATGGCGATGATTGGCTTAGGAAACGTATCGATGGCGGTGAAGAGTGATCGCGCGGTCATCACATCGCGCTGCATCATCGCGGTGCGACCGGCAAACTCCGCAATGTCGGCCCCGGCTATGAAGGCCTTGTCGCCGGCTCCAGTAATGACCACCACGCCCACGGATGGGTCGTCGCGCAGTTCATCTAACAAAGCGGCGCCCTCTTCGCGGGTCTTGATATTGAGCGCGTTGCGTTTGTCAGGCCGATTGATGGTGACGATACCTACCCGATCGCGCTTTTCAAACAGCAGAGTTTCATATTTGCCGGGCATTGCTTGGGACATTTTTGCTCTCCAAATAGTTAAATTATTGCGGGAATCGTAAGTGTTGGGCCGCCTTCCGTCAAACGGCGGGTGAGAAACGCCAAGAGCCTCGCGCGAGGCGAGGCTCAAGGATTATCGAAGCGAATTGACCTCGGTTGGATTAATGGTTGGCGTTGGCGTTCATCGTCTTGTGCATTCGACGATGGCGGCGATGCTTTCGATGCTTGCGGTGTCGGCGACCGCGGCGATGGCTGGCACTCATGTTCATGTTTGAGTGGTCGCTCATAGTGGTACTGCTGTTCGAGTTTTGCGCGAAACTGGTCTCAATTAACAGACCGCTAAGACTGAGCATTGCCATTAATGCCAGAGCGAAAAGTATTTTTCTCATGTGCATCTCCTTCTAGATGATGGTCGGAAGTCTGGGAAGCGAGCAGAAATCTATGCCGAACCCGCGCTTAAGTCAATGGGTTGTTAACCCTCTGCTAACCTGCGGCCACCTCGCTTTGGATCATTTTCAACCAATCAGGCCGCTTCAACGTATCGGAGAAGTACACCAAGATTGACCCGACAATGAATTCGCTTGTGTTCTTTCAAAATTGCTAACGGTACGAACGTTGCTAACAGCCCTCTGCCGGTCGTCATGGAGTTAGCAAAGCTGTTATCTGGTTCTCAGATAAACTCCGCGGGCTGAGCATTATTTTTCTAATCAAATAGCAGCAACATTAAGGAGAACGAACCATGGGATATGACACAGACCGATTGAACAACGCCGGAACCGCCGCAGTGCCGGAGCGTTCACGCATGACAACCGGATTATTTACGGATCGCGAGAGTGCCGAGCGCGCTTACGGAACGCTCAACAGTCGCGGTTACAGCAAAGATGACGTCAATCTTTTGATGTCTGACGATACCCGCAAAAAATATTTCACTGACGCTGACACCGAGCTGGGAACTAAGGCGTGGGAAGACGCCGGTAAAGGCGCGGCCATCGGCGGTGGCGTAGGCGCCACTCTCGCGGCCATCGCAGCGATCGGAACCACGCTCGCGCTCCCCGGTTTAGGTCTTCTGATCGCCGGCCCGATTGCAGCGGCATTAGCAGGTGGTGGCGCGGGTGCGCTCACCGGCGGTTTGATTGGTGCTTTGGTCGGTCACGGCATTCCGGAAGAAGATGCCAAGCGCTATGAACAGGGAATTAAGGACGGCGGAATCGTCATGGGTGTGAATCCGCGCACGACAGAAGATGCCGATTACTTTGAGAAGGAATGGCGCGCTAACCGAGCCTAACGCCTTCGTTTGAGTAGCAACCAACGGCAACCGCTATTGCGTTGTTAAGAGTTTTATTGAGATTCGTTGCCAATCTACGGCACGAATGAACGAGCCCGGGAGGACAGTAAAGATGCAACGCAATTTTTCGCTTGCATTAGTGCTGGTAGCCGCCGCAGCCCTAACCGGCTGCGGTGCCGCTACGAACACTAATACCACTTCAAACAACAATCAGGGCAGCCCCGCGCGGGACGCGGTCGTTGACACTAACGCCAACGTTCCTGCGAATGCCAACAATCGAACTGTTTCATCAAACACTGGGGTGCTGCAAAACGACAACGGAAACGCGAACACCGCCGGCGTCAAGACTGTGAACAGCAACAATCACAACGGAAACACGAACAAACACTGAGCAGTGGGTGAACGATGTTAGACAAGAATCCCGCAGCACAGGCTAGCTATTCAGAGTCAGAGTGGTGGGCGCGACTCGCATCCATTGCGAATCAGCCTGAGGTCCAGCGAGCATCTGAAAAGGTTTTGCCGCAGGCGACGACTGTCAGATCTGAATGGGGCTTCCGGCTTAACAGCTGGGGGCCTCTTCCTTCAGCAAGCTCAAAAGCAAGCAGCAGTCTGCGAAAATGGTTTCACCTCGACCACTTCCGTCTTATTAAGATTCGACTGTACTAGGGACTTGGGGGGTTGGGCCAACCAATAGCGGACGCTATTCGGATGGCAGACTTTCCGACTCGGCGGGA
>JANLZV010000429.1:0-3096 GCA_031366425.1 Pyrinomonadaceae bacterium
GGATCATCCGGGTAGAGAGCCTCGAGGGCCACGTTCGTGGTCGGATCCTTGCGCACGATCATCGCCGGATCGCCGTTGGCATGCGATTCAAGGAAGAACTCTTCAAACTTGCACTCATCGCATTTGGCCGCCGGACCAACCCCCTGGCGATTGGCGAATAACCTCGCCCCCAGCGAATCAGAGCCGTAGTTGATAGCGAACCCGTCGCGAATCCCATGAAAGAGCGGAGCATCGAGTTCCTTAAATGCCTGCACCGCCTTGATCTCGTCGTGAAAGATCGCCGTGAACTCGCGGAATGGTTGACCGCAAGTACTCGAAGGAGGCGCGAGAGTGCAGTCTTCCCCAAGCTTGCCGGTTGGATCTGTGATGATGGCGTTGAGATCTGTGTGAACAATCTGATCGCCGTCGAGCATGTTGAGCACCGGCAGATGCGTGTCAGGATCAATGGCCTCGTAGTCAATTTTCAGGTTGGCATTCGACTGAGATACGATCGCCTTGTCAAGCTCCTTGGCTGTCACCTGCGATCGATACCATTTCGATCCCCTGGGCTCCACGTTAACCGACCCGAAGAGGCCCAAGCCGACTTGTCCGCCATCACCCTCACCGCCTGCCGCCGCACCCATGGAGTGTATGAGGTACTGACCCTGCTTGGCCGCATACCACTTATAGGTTTTTGTATATCCAGGCTTAACCAGAGACGAGAGGTTTTCACCGACGTTGGCTCCGTCAGAATCGATACTGTCAACGTAGTCCATACCGTTGACGTGAATGGAGGCATTGCGCGTAGTTGTCGTCTCCTCGGGCCCCGGCTCGCGGAGACGGTTGGTGAATTCGACCTCTAGACAGTCGCCCTCATTGACGCGCAGCACGATCGGGCGCGGCCGCTTGCCCGCCCTGAGTTGGTAGTTACCGGCGGAGTTTTTTTCTACGTCTCGGTTGAGAGCGTACAACATGCCCGCTGGGTTAAAGGCGCCAAAGCGGTTGTAAAAAATGACCTGATCAATCGCTGTGACCTGGGCCTTTGTAATTTTATAACAGCCGGGAATCGCTTGCTTCTGAGCGGGTTCAGTCGTCCCGGCGGGGTCGCTGGGCGTCAACTGATTAAACAACTGGTTGAACACGACCTCGGTCGGGGTATCATTGGGAGCGGCGGGTTCAGCGCTGGTTCGCTTGCTGCCTGCCTCCGCCGGCGGGACAGTATTCCCCGGCTCTTCTATCAGTGCCGACCGCAACCAAATCGTTCTCGCATGCGGATCACTTTTGTCATTCGCCACTGACACGAGGACGTGAATCGAGCTGATCCCTGAGGCCACGACTGGCCCCCCGGCCATCTTGATATCTCTCGCAGCCGTTACCTTCGCGATAGAGAAACAGCAGAGGATCGCGAACATAAATTGGACGAAGCGAACAAAGGATTGGTTTGAACCGCAGTTTTTCTGCATAAGAACTCCTTAGCTTACCGTCGAGACGCCACACCATTGCGCACCGGAGATTCGGAGTGGTTCCTTCAATGAGTGCGGCCAAGGACGGCCTAGCGCAGTAGAGAATTGCTTCGGTACTGGTCGGTAAAAGTTCGAGGGGCTCTAGTTGAGGGAAACCGGATCGTATAGCAAAGAATTTTGCAATGCAAGATGTTTGTTATGTGTCGGACGCGGCGGCAGGAACGTTCGCGCAACATCTCTACGCCCGTTATTGAGGTCCAACTATCGGCGGCCGGTTTGCCGGCACAAAGCAGTGAAGACGCCGCTGCGCGGAAGCTGTGGGGTCTGAAAGTATCGACTAGAAAAACAAAGCGGGTTGTTTACATTGAAATGCTTGCAGAGACTACCGTTGCCAATTCCATCCTCTGAGCGCACGACGAAAGTGTTCTCAGCCGCGGAAGGTACGAGGACGGACGGCGCGCAGGCGTTATGGTAGAGAGGAAGGCAGGGACAAGCCCTGCCTTCACCTTCTTGTGATCAGAAGCGGCCGCGGTATTCGCCGGAGTTGATAAACGCCTTGACCATCTCGGCGTGTTCGAAGTTGCCTTCAAACTGGTTGAGCTTGTTCAGCCAGAATTGATAGCCGCTCTCGTCCGGATCGCGTCGCAAATATCCAAAGTATTCCATCATCACAAACGCCTGGTTGCGCTTGCTGCTGACGAATCCCTGGTTCTCCGCGATTTGCAAGAGCACCTCGGCCCGACTCGCGCCGCTGTTCAAACTACCAACCAGCGCGTTTCGTTCCATTGTGCTAAAGCTCACGCCCGTCTGGCTAATCAACTTCCCGACGAAGGCGTCGTTCGTTAAACCGTCAAACGCGGCGCGGAACTCTGCTCGCTGTACCCAACTGTCCAGGAACAACTGTTTGTTTGAACGCAGTTGCGTCTGCCAGTCGCCCCGGCCCACCACGATGTTATGGGCCATCGCCGCCGAGTCGGGCATGAACTCCGCATAACGCGGCGCTCTTCCGTAGCTGGCGCGATACAGTCCATCTACCAGCCCACCCGTTTCCTGAAACTCTACCGACAGGAAGTAAGCAGCCGATACGTTGATCCGTTTCCGCTCGATGCAACCCGCATCAGTTCCACACGAAGCAACCTGATCGGTCCAGAAGTTGAAGCCGCTTTCATCCGGCACGCGATTCAGGAAGTCCAGATACTGTTGCCGCACAAAATACTCTGGCGTGTCGAGCCGGTTGCTGCCTGCAATGGCATCACGGGTGCCAGTAAACACCGCATTGGTTGCATTCCCAAGTTGCGAGAAGGAACGATTCTCAGGGCTGAAGTGGTAACCCTGAAGCGACGGAGCAACGGTGTAGAAGCCGCTGGTTTCTACATTGTCAAAGCGATAGTCGCCATTCGCATCGGTGATGAACTTCCGATTTTGCGTGCCGCTCAAATTCACGACCGCGCCGGCAACAGCCGCTCCATTTTGATCGGTTATCCGGCCGCTGACGATACCGTTGGCCGCCGTGGGTCCGCTGTTGAAACAGGCGGTGACGTCGGTCACTGTTGGTGTGACATTGGGGTCGGTCGTAGTGAAGAAAGCTTTGTACTTCAGATACCGGTTGCCATTCACCAGATTGTTAATGTTTGCCGGGCTGGTAGTAAAGAAG
>JANLZV010000448.1:0-8002 GCA_031366425.1 Pyrinomonadaceae bacterium
GTTGGACTTGGTGCGGCCGCCGCCGCCACGACCACCGCTGGTCCCGCGACCGCATCGCCCGTCACCACGATCTCGCCGATCATGAAGGGATGCGGCGTGCAGATGTAGGCGTAGTCCCGAGGCCGCGCAGTGGAGTTACTGGTCAGCGCACGGGCAGCCCTTGGCGACGACCGGTTGATGAAAGGTGACTCGGCCAGCGGCGTCGAACAGTTGCGGATGGCTATTGCTGATGCCCCGGCGAACGCTTCCGAGAAATTGTTTACCGGAGTGGTGTCGCAGATTCCGTTGAATCTTTACCTCCGCGGTGAACGCGCGGCAGCAACTCAGGCAGCTCAAACTATTGAAGCGAAGTTTGGCAACGATCCGAAACGGCTGTTGGCGATGTCAGGTTTCTATCTTGGAACCGAGCAGGGCGCCGAAGCTGCCCGCGTGGCAGCGCAAGCTGTGAAGATCGCTCCAGACATGGCTGAGGCGCATCAAGCGCTCGGATTGGGATTACACATTTCGTTGCGTCTCGATGAAGCAGCCGCCGAATACAAGCGGGCCTTGGAGCTTGATCCGAATTCGAAGGCGGCGCGGCGTAGCCTGGCGGATCTCAATCGTGCGTTTGGCAAAGCTGAAGACGCCCTGGCGCTCTACCGGCAGGAACTTGCGGCCGACGCGACGGACAAATCCGCCCGTGCCGGTTTGGTGATCTCGCTGTTGGATCTGGGCCGCAAGGACGAAGCCAGGAGTGAACTCGAAAAAGCTCTCGCGGCTGATCCGCGAAACCTGGCGCTGCTCGCCGGGGCCGCTTATTGGTATGCGGCGCACAATGAGCCCGAGGCGGCGTTGACCTATGGAACAAAGGCCATCGAAATGGAGCCGCGTTACACCTGGTCTTACGTAGCAGTGGCCCGCGCTTTGATCGCGCAGCAAAAACCCCTCGATGCAGAACGCGCACTTCGTTTTGCTCGTCAGCATGGAAAATTTTCCACCCTTGACTACGAGCTAGCCACCGCCCTCGCTTCTGCTGGTTTGTACGACGAAGCGTCGGAAGTGTTGGTGCAGTCGTTTGGCTTGAAAGAAAATCAGATCACCACGCGACTAGGCGGACGCTCGACCGCGCAGAGTTTGAACTTCATCGATTTGCTCGCGCCCGAACGAAAGGCAAGTATTTTTCAATTCACGCCCGCGGATAACGAAAACAACGCGCGAATGCTCAAAGCCTTGTTAGCGTTTTCCGCGTTTACCGCACCTGGCAAAGGGGGATCAGTAAACGAAGAAAGCGCGGCGGCAGCTGCGAAAGAATTTGCCGGCGGTGACGATGACCACCGCGTTTACCGCCAACTTTATGCGGCCACTCAATTGTTGCGAAAGGGAATCGCCTTTCAAACGGCGTTTGAACTTGCGGAGGCGGCGCGCAGTTCAGCTGACGCGGGACTGAATCTTTCGGTGGCCACTCTTGCCGTGCAAGCCGAGGAGTATCGCGATATCCGGGCGCGGGCGATCGCTTCCGGCGGCACGCCAAACATGCCCGAAGCACCGCGAAACCTGCTGTCAAATCTCCTTCGCGGACGAATCGAGGATATCTCCGGCTGGTCTCTTTACCAACAGGACAAGCTGGAAGGGGCGGCTGACCATTTGAAACGCGCCGTTAACATTCTTCCCGAAGGAACGCCGGCGTGGCGCTCCGCGCACTGGCACCTCGGCGCTGTGCTCGCCGGCTTGAGTAAGAATGATGAAGCGCTCACAAGCTACATCAAAAGTTACAACGCCGGACCGCCTGATTTGGTGAGGCGCGGCACGATCGAGCAACTCTATCGGAAGATGACGGGTTCGCTCACGGGGCTCGAAGAGCGAATCGGCAATCAACCCTCCGGAACGACGTCTGCGCCGGAAACGCCGGCAAATAATTTAACCAGACAGGCCTCGACAGATCCCGCGCCTGAAAAGCGTGACGCTGAACAACCGGCGGTAAAGGCCGCGCCGGAAACAAATCCCCCGGAGACTTCCGCGGCGACAGTACCGTCAACTCCGTCGTCCGATCCCGCAGCGGCTGCAGTGGTCGCGCCTAATCCGGAAATAAGTCCAGCGGCGTCGCAAAAGGCAGCGCGCGGCACGGTTACGGTTACCGGCCGAGTCAAAGACGCTCAGAACAATCCGTTGGGAAACGTGGTCGTGGTATTGATTAGCCCACAAGGGACGGTGCTCGCGGCCACGACCGATGACCAGGGAAACTATTCATTCACCGTCGCCGCTTCAACCCGCAGCTACCGGATCATCCCCTCCAAAGACGGATTTGCGTTTCAGCCCGCTGACAAGGTACTGGCCGAAGTTACCGCAGATCTGAAAGATTTGGACTTTACCGGCGCGCCGGTGCCTCTGCCGTAAGCATCCCCGCTCTACTGAGGCCCAGCAACTCATTATCGCGCGAAACCTTCGTTGGCAGACAGCCAGCCAACCGGACGCACGCGTTTACCATCCAAAACCCCGACGCAGCAAGCTACTCCTTCAGTAGAATCCGCTATTCGAGCGGCCACTCGGGACCCGACGGCGAAACAGGTTCCTGCGCGGAGCGCGCGTTTGGTTAGCTATTCTGTAAATGCTTCGCGAACCGTATAATCGGGAACTCAAAAAAAGCCGATACGCAGAGTCAACATGAAGATATTTAAGTCAAACTTTCCTCGATTGCTCTTAATCCTGGCCGCGATCTCAACTGTAGCGTTTTTGGCGCGACCCGCGGTCGCCCAACAGCCCGCGCCGCCGCAAGGCGGTTCGCGATTCGACATCACCAGTTACCGAATTGAAGCCCAATTGATTCCGGACCAACACATGTTGCGAGCCGGCGCCGACATCGTATTGACGCCTTTGGAAGCCACCCGCTCGCTCGTGTTCGAGCTTAATGGCTCACTCAAGATCGAGAGTATTGAGCGCGACGGAAAACCGTTAACGGGATTTGTTCAGGACGCGGTGGGAGTGGGTGCGCTTGGGCCAAGCGTCAGAGTTGATCTCGGACAGATCGTGCCGGCCAATCAGCCATTGACGTTACGCTTTCGCTGGAGTGGCGCGTTGGTTTCGCCAGAGGGTGGACCACTAGCTACGAGGCGACTCGCATACGTGGGGCTGGAAGGCTCGTATCTGATGTATGCATCGCGCTGGTTTCCATTTCACGACTACGCTGCCGACCGCGCCACGTCTGATATCACCCTGGTCGTCCCTGCCGGATTGCAAGTAGCTGGAACTAGTGACGACCCCGTGGTCGCTCAGCCTTCGGCAAAAGACGGAGCGACGCGTTTTCGTTTTGTTCATCGGCAACCGGTCTTGATCGGAAACTTTGCCGCCGGGCAATACATCAATCGCAACCTCCGCTTTGGCAATTACGAGATCCAGGTTTACGCCAAGCCCGGAAGCGAAGGACGCATCAATGCTTACGCTGAGAAGATGGGCCACGTGGTGGAGTTTTACACGAAACAATATGGCCAGCCGCTTGTGAGTAATCGCCTCGTGGTGGCCCAGGTTGATGACGACAGTCTCGACACCTATTCCGGGCCGGGAATCATGTTTCTCGCTTCCAGGCTTTTCGATTCTTCGCGACCGATGCCCGAAGAAAAACTCGAGCGTGAAGTGGCCTATCAATGGTGGGGTCAGACGGTTGGCTTGAAATCATTTGACGACGCCTGGCTGTCGCAAGGTTTGGCTGAGTGGAGCGCGTTTGCGTTTCGTGAGTCGAATCTGAGCGGCGGGGCACTTGAAGCCGCGCAACGTGAACAGCAGGAACGCGCGCTCACCTTTGAGCAAACCGCGTCGATCGCGCGGGCGCCCAGCGCGCTTGACGATCAGTCGGCAGCTTACCAGTCCATCGTTTTTCATAAGGGCGCCATGGTATTTCGCATGCTGCGCGAAACCATGGGCAAGGAAAAATTCGACCGATTGCTGCGCAAATATTTGGACGACTACCGTGGCAAGAATGCGTCAATCGACGATTTTGAGCGCCTCGCTTCCCAAGTCAACGTCGAGCCAATGCGCTACTTCTTCGCCCAGTGGGTCGAAGGCACGGGCGTGCCTGAGTTTACCGTTGACTATCAGATCATTCGCACTCGAGCCGGAAAATTCCGCACGCGGGGCACTGTCAAACAGACGCTGGACACTCTGCGGATGCCGGTGCAGCTGATGTTGCGCACCGAAGGCGACAATCAAACGACGACCACCGTCATCGAAGGCAAAAGCGAAGACTTTGATTTCGAATCAAACGGGCAGCCGATCGAAGTCATCGTTGATCCAAACTTCAAAATCCTGCGCATGTCTGATGAGTTGCGCGTTTCCATCATCGCCCGGCGCGGCATCGAGCAAATGAAGGAAGGTCTCTACGCCGAAGCCCAGCAACAGTTTGAAGCTGCTTTGAAGTTGGACCGCTCGAATTCCTGGGTCTACTACAATCTTGGCTTGCTCTATCTTGAACAGCGCAATTGGCAACTTGCCCTGGACAATCTTCAGGCTGCGCTCGATGGCACCTTGAAGCCCGGTTGGATCGAAGTTTGGGCCCACATCAAGAAGGGCAACGCCCACGATGCCAAAGGCAATCGCGAGCGGGCCGTTTTCGAATACAACAAAGCAGTGCAGTCTGGGATTAACTACGATGACGCCTTAGCGGTGGCGAAGAAGTTCCTAAATACGCCTTACGATCCTAAAGCTCAACAAAGCGTAGTCGCCAGCCAGTAGCAAGCCGGCACTGTAGACAGCACTGCCCTCGACAAGTAGCATTCAGCGAACCCGCTGGATGCTATTTTGCTGTTTGCGATTCCTTCCTTACGATCTACTATCGCGGCCTTAATTCGTACTTGCTGATCACTGTCTGCTGTCTGCCATGATCCTATTCATCGTCGTTCTCCGAATTGCGCTCAGCGCCGTCTTTGCCGTGGCCGGAGTGACCAAACTTCTCGACCTGAAGGGTACGCGCGAGGCAGCAATCAACTTCGGCGCGCCCGAAGCCATTGTGCCGGCGCTTTCAATTGTGCTTCCCATCCTGGAACTGCTGGTTGCCGCTGGCCTCCTGCTAAATGCGTCAGCATCTGTCAGCGCCGCCGGCGCGCTCGCCTTGCTTGGTCTGTTTATCATCGCCATCAGCATTAATCTCACGCGCGGACAAACCCACGATTGCCATTGTTTTGGTCAGCTCTATTCTCGCCCACTCGGTTGGCCCACGCTGGCTCGCAACGTCGCCTTCGTCGTGGTGGCCGCCTTGATCCTGTGGCAAACCATGGACGGGCGACTGGACGAAATCCTTCCGACGCTACTTGGATTGCCGGCAGACCAGCGATTGATGTTGCTTGGCGCGGTAATAGTTACCGCGCTGGTCCTGATCTCTCTACAGCGTCGCGCCAGGAAACAAGACGCTGAGCGCGCGGCACACGAGCGATCCCATAGTGAACACCCGCAGGGGCTGGCCTTGAACACGATTGCACCACCATTCGAGATCACGGCCTATCATGGCGGCACTCGCACCCTCTCTGACTTGCTTCATCCCGGGAAGCCACTGTTACTGATTTTTACGAGCCCGAGCTGTGGGCCATGTGTGGCGCTGTTTCAGGAAATTAAGGAATGGCAACAAGCACACAGCGACCATCTCACCATCGCTTTAATCAGCAAAGGCACGATCAAAGACAACTTCGTCAACGTGGCCAGAAATAGTCTGGGACAAGTGCTCTTGCAGCAGGAACGTGAAGTGGCGGAAAAGTATCAAGCCCGAGTGACCCCGACCGCTGTTTTGGTAAACACCGATGGCAGGATCGGAAGTGAACTTGCGGCCGGCGCTGAACAGATCCGCCATCTGCTACACAACGTCGTCGGTTATTCGGAGCACGGTCTGGTCAAGTCCAGTCGAAGCGAAAGCTCAAACTAAGTTTGATCAGCATCTTGCAGTTTATTGAAAGTCCGCTTTACTATTCCCGCTATGCGAAGACGCCCCGAACCCAACGAAGCTGCTCCCTATTACTCGCGCTACATCGATCTCGTCACCAGCGACGACATCGTGAGCGTCCTGGAAAGTCAACTTCAGGAAACGATCACATTCTGCGCCACAATTTCGGAAGAACAATCCCTGAAACGGTATCAACCCGGCAAGTGGTCCATGCGGCAGTTACTGAACCATGTCAACGATGGCGAGCGGATATTCCTCTTCCGGGCTCTTTGGTTTGCTCGCGGATTCGATACTCCGTTGCCGGGTTACGATCAGGATGAAGGGGTCGCGGCGGCCGGCGCTGACGAAATCTCGTGGGGCCAACTCGTAGAAGAATTTCGCTCAATCCGCTTGTCCTCACTCGCGCTCTTTAAGTCTCTTCCGGACGAAGCCTGGCAGCGGAGTGGGGTCGCCAACGACAGTCCAGCTACCGTGCGTGCGCTCGCGTACATCCTCGCGGGTCATGTCTCGCATCACCTCGCGATACTCAAAGACCGCTATTTGTAAATTTCTGAGTTAAGGTGTTTGGGCCAGAAAGTCGCGGATGAGCTGCCGGTGTCCTTCGTCTTTGATGCGGGTGAAGAGCTTAGTGCCGAGGTGCTTAATGGTCTCGGGGCGATCGAAGGGCATCTTCTCGTACATCACGCCGCCGCTGAAGTGGCATGGCATACACTTAGACTGCAGGATCGGTTTGATTTGAGAATCGAAGTCTACGCGATTCACCGACGCCGGACGGGCGGCATCCTTGGCCACCGAGGATTTGAGAGGCGCTCCTTCATGCAACAACGCGGACGCAGCGGTGCCGGGCACTCGTTGGCCACACCAGTCGTAAATCAGGATCATCAGCGCGATAACTAAGATAGCGCTTCGCATAAACCGAATCCTACTCCGGCGCGGACAATTAGTGAATAGTGAATCCGCGCCGCCGCATCTCATCTCCATCAGAGCTTAGGCACCGCTGTAGGTGACCTGCAACCATCTGCCAGGCGTTTCCACGTTTCGTGAAAACGACCGTACACCACGGTGTCGAAAAATGAATTCAAGGGAGCGGTTTAGTGAGGACCCCATCAATAAACTCCTTCAGGCCGGCATCGGAGTTGTTATGAAAAGTCTTGTAGAGATTGGTCAACTGTTCGAGAATTTTAGTTCTCAGCTCCGGAGCCAATTTCACGGGTGCTGAAGACCCGGGAACTTTTGCCGCATCGATGCGCGCCGGATCACTTAGCGCGACCGCACGAGCGTAGGCGTCGAGCGCCTGATTCCCCAATTCGTTGAGCCTCGTGAGCAAGGCCCGTTGCGCGGGAGACGGCGATTGGCTGCCGTATTTCTGGTTGTACTCCTCGGAAAGTTGTGAAAACTCACCTTTGAGAATGGCCACCCCCAAGCGATGGTAAATTAACGGATCAGTTCGATACGAACTCTCAGTCTGGACTGCTTTCCGGAAAGCCCGGGCCGCTTCAACCGGGGATTTTTCTCGCAGCAGAGCGCCGATCGCTACGTTCAAATACCCGCGAGCCACCTCCATATTCTTGAACGGATCTGCAGTCGTAACCTTCCCGCTCGCAAGCAGCTGTACCGCCTTTTTAGCGTAACCAAGAGTTGCGTCGTTCAGGTTCGTGTTTCCGGCTTGGGCATTATCAATTCCAGCCTGGGTGAGCACTGAAAGGACCACGAAGTCGTCGGGGTCGCGATCGAGAATGGTCCGGCCCAGCTCGAAGGTCTTCGCGTAGTTTTTCGAATTGTAGTTTTTGAGAATCTCAAAATGTCGAGACGTGCCCTCAAATTCAGCCACAAACTTTCGCACTGTGCGCGTGTCTGCGTCGTTGTCACCGCTGAATCGTCGCAGATACTCGAGGGCGGTTTGGTAGGCCCGCCGTTGGTTTTCAGCTAAGGGTAAACGCTTGAGATCGTTGAACTGTGCAAATGTGTTTTCTCGATCAGCATCCCGTTGCTGCTCCACCATGGTGGGATTTTGAGCGCGAACGCCCGCGGCTAAGCTGAACAACAAGACCGCGGAGGTTACGAATGACTTAAAGCGCATGCGTTGAAGCATAAATCAGCAGG
>JANLZV010000463.1:0-9234 GCA_031366425.1 Pyrinomonadaceae bacterium
TTGATCGCCTGAGCATATCGGAATCGGAGTCGGTTTCAGGCCAGGTCTTTGGCAACTTGCCGACTAACGGCCGGAAATTCAAGAGCCTTGGCTTATTACAACCCGGTGTGGCGGGAGCGCCACCCCCTCCGCCTCCAGGCCAGGAACCCGCAGTCGTCGTCCGTAATGATTTTCGCTCGACGATCTTTTGGCAGCCTGACGTCCGCACAAATGCCGACGGCACCGCTAGCGTGAAGTTGAAATATCCGGATTCCCTGACCACCTGGAGCGCTACGGCGCGCGTGGTTTCGACAACTAATCAGTTCGGCATTGGTAATACTTCAACCCGAACGAAGCAGCCGCTGATCGTCCGGCTACAGGCGCCGCGCTTCTTTGTAGTCGGTGATCAGGTAACCGTTTCGGCAGTGATTAACAACAACACCGATCAGACGATGTCAGTCGCATCAGCGCTGAAGGCTGAGGGAGTGTCGATTACGGGTGTGTTAGTCGACGGCAAGCCCGTGAAAGGTGACGCTTCGCAGACAGAAGTCAAAGCTGGCACCGAAGCCCGCGTTGATTGGCTGGTGTCGGTTACTCAAGCGGGAGAAGCGAAGTTGAAGGTTGAAGCGCGGGGCGAAAAGTATGCCGACGCGATGGAGAAGACGTACACAGTTTACGAACATGGAATCGAGAAGTTTGTTTCCCGCTCGGGCAAGATGCGGGCCGACAGTGTCTCGATCAATCTGGACATTCCCAAAGCGCGGCGCGCTGAAACTACCGAGCTAACGGTGCAGGTCGCGCCCAGCATGGCGACCACGATGCTCGATGCGTTGCCTTATCTGATCGATTATCCATATGGCTGCACCGAACAAACGATGAGCCGATTTTTGCCGGCCGCGATCACCGCCAAGACGCTGCGCGATTTGGGGCTTAAGCCTGACGGCGTCATGAACAAAATTTTCGGTGGCATCGAAGCGTCTTCAGCCGCTGCCACTCATCCCAAAGGAAAACACGATCTAAAAGAGCTGGACGAGATCACCAGGCAAGGTTTGGATCGTCTTTACAACTTTCAGCACGCCGACGGCGGTTGGGGTTGGTGGAAAGAAGGGCAGAGCGATCATTTTATGACCGCTTACGTGCTTTGGGGCATGACCCTCGGCTCGCAGGGTGGAATTCAGATCAAGCCGGAAGCGGCCGCCCGCGCCGCGGCGTTTCTCGACTCAGAGCTGGTTGAGGAAGAGACGAATTACGACGCGCAAGCCTGGATGCTCCACGCGCTCGCCGTTTATCACGCCGGGCAGAAGTCTGACGTCAGCAAGTTTCAAGCGAAAGCTTTCGACAATTTGTGGGCCAACCGCGACAAGTTGAATGCTTACACGCGCTCGCTTCTCGCGCTCTCGGCGCACAATTTCGGTTACGCCGACAAGGCAAAAACGCTGATCGCGAATCTTGAAAACGGGGTCAAGATCGATTCCAAACCCGACACTTCGATCGTCCAACGCGGTGGACAAAGTTCTGATCCGTCAGTCATCGCCACTGCTCATTGGGGCGAAGACGGAGTTTACTGGCGCTGGTCCGATGGCGGGGTTGAGGCCACCGCGTTTGCGCTACGGGCATTTTTGGCAATCGATCCGAAAAACAAATTGGTCGAGCCCGTTACCAATTGGCTGATCAAGAATCGGCGTGGCGCGCAATGGAGCAACACGCGGGACACTGCCATCGTAGTCTTAACGCTAAACGACTATCTAAAACTTAGCGGAGAAATCGCGCCGTTGATTGGTTATGAGTTGTCGGTAAACGGGAAGACGATCGCCACCAAGCAGCTTACTGCCGACGAGGCACTCGCCGCCCCCAGCAAGTTTGACGTGCCACGCGAGGCCATTCGCGACGGCGCCAACGACATCACGATTCGGCGCACGAACGGGACCGGCCCGATCTATTTCAGCGTGGCCGCGAAGTTTTTCAGTCTTGAGGAACCGGTCACACCCGCTGGGGCGGAGATTTTTGTGCGCCGACAATATTTCAAGCTGGTGAATCACCCAACGCTCCTGAAAGGCTACGTCGCCGAAAGGATTCCGCTAAACGACGGCGAGACGGTGAAGAGTGGCGAGCGAGTAGAAGTAGTGCTCACGATTGAAGCCAAAAACAATTATGAGTATCTGCTGTTTGAAGATTTGAAACCGGGCGGTTTGGAAGCGGTGGAGATTCGCAGCGGCGAAAGCCTGTACGCTCGCGAACTTAAAACCGGGGCCCTCGCCGGCAAGAACGCAGTAATCATGAACTTCAAATCAAGCGCGGACTTCACCGGCCGCAGTCAATGGGTCTATCAGGAGTTACGCGACCGCAAGGTGGCGCTCTTCATCGATAAACTGCCTGAAGGAGTTTGGCAGCTCAGTTACGAGATGCGGGCGGAAAGTCCGGGACAGTTTCACGCGCTGCCGGTGTTGGGCCATGCGATGTACGTTCCGGAAATTCGGACGAACGGTGCGGAAGTTCGGATCCGGGTGGTGGATTAACAGCAGAGGCTCGACCATCAGGAAGGGCTCAGCCGCGGACGCAAAATGCAGCAGGCAGTGACCACTCACTGTCTGCTGTTTGTTCTTTGGGTTCGCAACCCTTCCTTACCGCCGGGTTACTGTCTGCTGTACAACCCTGCGCCGCGACAAATATACTAAGCGCTCCGTAGCAATCTCCTCCGCGCCGGCCAGCCGGCGTTTGCACCCAGAAAATCGAAAGGGAAAACGTCAGGCAGTTCCGCCCTGCTAATGGTGAATACTTATGCGTCGAATGATTGCCAGAAATTTGTTGTTGTTGCTTGCCACTCTACTACTCAACCTCTTCTTGATTAATCATATGCCAAGCTCAAATGCGAAGAACCCCGCGACAGGAAACGATGCCGTTTCCGGAACGGCGTCACCTGTTGATGATGTAAACCCGTTGCTGACGAAATGGGATGGGCCATATGGTGGAGTGCCGCCGTTTGATCGCGTCAGCGTGTCGTTGTTCAAACCAGCGCTCGAGGCCGGCATGACGGAAAATCTCTCCGAAGTTGAGCGCATTGCGGCTGATCCGGCAGCGCCCAATTTTGAGAATACGATCGCCGCTCTCGAACGCTCCGGGCAGACGCTCAATCGCGTGCAGACTGTCTATGGAGTTTGGGGAGGCACGATGAACGGGCCGGAGTTTCAGGTGGTCCAACGCGAGATGGCTCCGCGACTCTCGGCCTTCAACGACAAGATTAATCAGAACGAACCGCTCTTCAAGCGCATCAAGGCAGTCTACGAATCGAAGGAACGGTTGACACCTGAGCAGAAGCGCCTCACCTGGCTCTACTACACTAATTTCGTTCGCTCCGGAGCTCAACTACAACCAGAAGCCAAAGCGCGGCTTTCACAGATTAATCAAAAGTTGGCCGGACTCTTCACGAGATTTAGTCAAAACACTTTGAGTGAAGAATCCGATCAAATCCTGGTGCTTAAAACCGAGGCTGAACTTGCGGGCTTGCCGCAATCGTTGCGCGACGCGGCCGCTGAAGCTGCGGCGACCAGGAAACTGCCGGGCGTGTGGGTAATCAGCAACACACGTTCTTCGATCGATCCTTTTTTGACTTACTCTGATGTGCGCGAGCTGCGCGAAAAAGCGTGGCGGATGTTCATCAATCGTGGTGACAATGGCGACGCCCACGATAACAACGCGATCATCACCGAGATTCTGCAGTTGCGCGCGGAACGGGCGGGGCTGCTTGGATTCCCGACGCACGCGCATTGGCGCCTGCAAAACTCCATGGCTAAAACACCGGAGCGGACCATGGAGTTGATGGAAGCCGTCTGGAAACCCGCGGTCGCCCGCGTGCACGAGGAAGTAGCTGACATGCAGGCGCTCGCCGATAAGCAGGGCGCGAAGCTTACGATTGAACCATGGGATTATCGCTACTTCGCGGAGAAAGTCCGCAAGGAACGTTACGATCTGGATCAAAACGAAGTGAAGCAGTATTTGCAACTCGAAAAGTTGCGGGAGGGCATCTTCTGGGTCGCCGGCGAACTCTTCGATTTCAAGTTCACTCCCGCCACGAAAGTTCCCGTGAATCATCCCGACGTTCGCGTCTGGGAAGTGACTGACCGGAAGACCAACAAGCACATCGGTCTTTGGTATTTTGATCCTTACGCGCGCGCCGGTAAACGATCGGGGGCCTGGATGAACGCCTACCGCACTCAGGAGCGGCTAAATGGCGAAATCACCACCATCGTTTCAAACAACTCAAACTTCGTGAAAGGAAAACCGGGCGAGCCGGTCCTGATTTCATGGGACGATGCGACCACGATGTTTCATGAGTTTGGCCATGCGCTTCATGGACTGAATTCGCGGGTCACGTACCCGTCGCTGGCCGGCACTGCCGTGGCGCGCGATTACGTTGAGTTTCCCTCGCAACTTTTGGAGCACTGGCTGTCCACTCCGGAAGTGTTGCAACGTTTCGCGGTCCACTATCAAACCGGTAAGCCGATTCCTCAGATGCTGGTTGACCGGATCAAGCGTTCCGCGACTTTTAACCAGGGTTTCATTACGGTGGAGTATTTGTCCGCGGCCCTTGTCGACATGAAGCTTCATCTCGCGGGTGCAACCAAGATCGATGCGGATGCATTCGAGCGAGAGACGCTGACGGAACTCGGCATGCCGAAAGAGATCGTGATGCGTCATCGCATGCCGCACTTCAGTCACATCTTTTCCAGCGACTCATACTCAGCCGGATACTATAGCTATCTTTGGTCTGATGTGATTACAGCGGATGCGTTTGGAGCGTTCGTCGAAGGCAAAGGGCCATACGATCACAAGGTCGCTGATCGCCTACGCAAATATGTTTTCTCGGTGGGGAATACGGTTGACCCTGCGGAAGGGTACCGCGAATTTCGTGGCCGCGATCCGAAGGTCGAAGCCTTAATGAAGAAACGCGGCTTTCCGGTGAAGGGCAACTAGCCGCAAGACTCGGATTCAGCGTTTACCAAGATTCGATCTCATTTGCGCAAGCGGTGAATCGATTTTGAAATCCTGATGTTCATTGATTCCCACGCGCACATCGACGGCCCGGAGTTTGATGCGGACCGCGAACTGGTCATCCAACGTGCGCGCGATGCCGGAGTCTCTGCGATTTTAAATGTCGGCACCGGCGATCCCCACAGTGGCGTTTTGGAACGCGCTGTTGAACTCGCGGAAAACTACCCGGACGTTTATGCCGCGGTCGGTACTCATCCGCACGATGCCCGGCTTTTTGACGAACGGGCCGAGCAGCGCGTCTGGAAACTCGCCGCCGGCAGTTCAAAAGTAATCGCATGGGGCGAGATCGGGCTTGATTTTCACTACGATAACTCGCCACGCGAAGTGCAGATTAACGTCTTCGAATGGCAACTTCGGCTCGCGCGCGAACTCAGCCTTCCAGTAATCATCCACACCCGAGAAGCAGAAGCTGAGACTGCGGCAATCCTCGATTCACATTGGGCCGGCTCCGGTCTCCCGGGAATTATGCATTGCTTCAGCGGCAGCGCTGACCTAGCTCAAAAAGCGCTTGAGCTTGGTTTCTCGATTTCTTTCTCCGGAATTGTGACCTTTAAGAAGGCTGATGAATTGCGCGCGGTCGCCGCCATGGTGCCTTTAAATCGTTTGTTGATTGAGACCGATTGTCCCTATCTAACCCCAATTCCTTATCGCGGAAAACGAAACGAGCCGGCTTACGTGGTTGAAGTGGCGCGCTGTCTGGCGGCACTTCGCGGACTTGAGTTGGAAGAGTTTGCCAAAATAACGAGCGATAATTTTTACCGAGTCTTCAAACGAATTCCTGTCTAGCGCAGCGAGCGTTTTGCTGCGCAGCGTTCCAGCTTGTAATCGCATCGGCCCGAAACTCATTTAACTTTATTCACCAACGTAGTATAAATCGCTCATGCCTCGCGAAATCGTCGATCAGGAGTTACTTGTCAACGCGGTCAAAAACCTGAGCCTCACGGCCGAACTATTCGAAGAGTTCAACGGCAAACAGAAATACGCCGGCGATCAGGAAGTGATCCTCCACGGCCGAGCCTACGACAACGGCAAGAAGGTTGGCCCATACGTGCGCCTGCTGGTCTATCAAGGCGGCGAGACGGTGATGCACCAGGGCGAATGGGGCGGTAACACTTTCTACATGTCCGTCGCGGGCCTGCTGCACGTCTCGATCTCGGATGCGAGCGGCGCGTTGCAGAAAATTGGCGAACTGCATCCCGGGACCTGCTTTGGCGAAATGGCCGTCCTGGCGGGCGTCGAACGCAACGCTACAGTCGGCGTTCCGGAAGGGCGCGGAAGTGCGACAGTTCTTGAAATCACGCGGCCGGCGCTTCGGCTGTTACGGAAGCTGCCAAAGTTTGGCCAGGTGCTGGACGACACGTATCGAGCGCATGGCTTCGCGCGCGTGCTGGCTGACCTCAATCAGGGGATCAAGAATCCGCTAGACAAGGAAATGATCGAGAAGCTGAAGGGCATCGCTCGATTCATGGTTTATGGAAAGCACCACGTGATTTGCCAGGAAGATGCGGCGATCGAAAAGATCATTGTGATCAAAAGTGGTTGGGTGCGGAGGATTCGCGGCATTCCGCTTGATCCCGCCTCAACGGGCGTAGCCAGCATGGGCCGCGCTATCGGAGTTGACTTCCTCGGCTCTGGAAATTGCCTCGGACTGGAAGGCGCGCAGGGAAGCGAGACGTGGAAGTACAGCGCCTCGGTCATGGCCCGCACAGAAGTTTTGGAAATCCCTTTGGCGCCGCTCGTCGCGGATCCATCGCTCCGTGATCGTCTGGTCACGGCGTTTGCGGCTTTCTCAAGCGCTGACGATTTGCCGCCGGCCATTGAGGCAGTGAAAGACTTACGCGCACTCGCGGCAGCGGAGCAGGAAATCGCTACCGGCGTCGTCGATGGTGCGAATCTACTTGTGATGGATATGGACCTTTGCATCAGGTGCGGCAATTGTTCGCTCGCCTGTCACAAAGTTCACGGTCAGTCGCGGCTGTTGCGAAGGGGGATTCACATCACGCGTCCGGTGAAGATTGGCACCGAACAAACGCAACATGTCCTCTCGCCCCAGGTATGCATGCACTGTAAAGATCCGGAATGTCTGACTGGCTGCCCCACCGGAGCAATTTTTCGCGATCCCCGCGGTTACGTAGACATCGACGCTGCGACTTGTATTGGCTGCTTCGATTGCGCCACCCAGTGTCCTTACGATGCGATTTCCATGGTGCCACGGAATGGCGTAGTCGAGCCCATAGTCACGTTTGATTTGATGGGCAGTTTGAGGAAGACGTTTAGCCTGCGGGTTCCGCCGCCGCCCGCCGCGCCTGGTCCAGCCGACGACGTAGTCGCAATCAAATGTAATCTCTGCGAACACACACCACTGAATCCTCAGGGCGTCAAGCGCCAAGCTTACTCGTGCGAAGAGAACTGTCCCACCGGCGCGCTCGTGCGAGTGGATCCCCTAAAGTATTTTTCTGAAGTGGAAAGCACTCAGGGACTCGTGTTCCGCACGGAGACCCAGGCATTTGGACGCAACATTCACCAGAGCGATCCCCTGGCGAAACTATTTCACCTGATCGGCGCGCTCGTCGTGGTGCTCGCGGCGGTCGCGGCCGTTTGGGGCTTGGCGACCTACGGGTTCGACGGCCGCATGGCCGGTTCGTGGTTGACGATGCGATGGGCTACAGGATTAGTTGGACTCTTCGGCACGGCGGCTGTGATGACTTATCCGCTGCGAAAACAGGTGTACCGAAGGCGCGCCGGCGCGCTGCGATATTGGCTGCTGGGCCACGTTTACTTCGGCGCGCTCGCGGGTGTGATCCTGTTGTTGCACGCCGGAACGCGGACCGGTGGACTGCTTACCACTTCACTCTACCTGGCCTTTGATTTCGTGATCGCTTCTGGTCTCTTTGGCGTGGCGGCATACATCGCAGTCCCGCGAATCCTGACGAGCATCGAAGGCGACCCGCTGCTAATTGAGGATCTGATTGAGCGGCGCAACGAGTTGCGCGCCGAGTTCAAAGACATTCTCGCCCAAAGCAAAGGATGGCTGCGAGAAGAGATCGAAGAGAAGGTAGCGAAGCGGTTTCAAACTTTGTCGTTCCTGACGCGGCAGGTGATTCGACGCGAGCCGCTAACCACGCTCCTGGCCGAGTGCCGCCAACCCTTTAAGGATCGACTGACGCGACTCGCAACCTCCGACGAAAGAGACCTGTTGCTCAAGGCGGTGGAGACGGCCGTTACCACGCGCCGCCTCGACGCGCTCATTCACTTACACAAACTACTCAAGGTTTGGATCGCGCCGCATGTGGTCTCCACGTCGCTAATGCTCGCACTTTTGATCGTTCACGTGATTCAAGTTTTCTATTTCGCAGTGAAGTAGCTCCAATGCCGCCGGGAAACAAATACGTCATTGTCCGTGAGGACCTCTTGCAGGATCCGGTGACCATCATCACCGAGGGCCTGCTGATCGGACGTTTGCTTGAGTGCGAGCTAGTGCTGAATCACCCGGCGGTGTCGCGCGCCCAGGCAGGCATCAAGGGACTTCGCGGAGTGCATTATCTCTTCGGACTTCGTCCCTCAAATCCCGTGAAGCTCAACGGCAAACCCGTTGAAGAAAACGAAGCGCTGGCCCCGGGCGACATTGTGGAAGTGGGCCCGTTTCTGCTGGATATCGATCGCGCGGACGACGCCCTGGTAGTCAGGGTGTCGCTGGTCATCGGCATGACTGCCGAGCCCGCTTTCATCAGTAGTCCTAACCTGGGCACTGCGAAACTAGTTCTTCCTGCGCTGCCTGGAGAAGGCAAGCGAGCGCCCGCCAAGACGCCGCGCGCGGCCCCTCTGCCTGGCGATAAGACACTTGATATTTTTTGGGATAAGCGCATCCGCGAAGCCGGCAAGATGGTGCGACCCTCGCCCCTCTTTCCGAAAAGTAAGCGACGATCCGGGAAAGCCCAATTCAACTGGACGCCTACCACCGACCTCGGTTCACATTGGCCCATCTCGTTTTTCATTTGGGGCGCGGTTGCGGTCGGGCTGCTTTCAGTTGCCGCCGCGTTCTGGTACACCAGCGCCTACGCACCTGCGCCCGTTTCTCGGGTGCATGCGGCTTCCGGTTTACAGATCTCGCCGCCGATTGCGATCAAGGCAAACGCAGACGCCTGTTCCAGCTGCCATGCGCTTTCCGGCAGCATGGAGGACAACTGCAAGGCCTGTCATACGACC
>JANLZV010000468.1:0-3503 GCA_031366425.1 Pyrinomonadaceae bacterium
ACATGAAAAGGTGCCACTGCTGCAAGCGGCTGCCGCGAAAATTCTTCCGACGTCGCCCGCCTTCGCCAGCGTTGCCTTTGAGAGCGGACGGCTCGACCTGGCCGCCGGACGGTTCGCCGAAGTGCGCACCCGAATTGATGATCTGCTGCGCAAGTATCCAACGCGCTTCAATCGCTCCGCATTAAACCTGTTGCACCATCAACGCCTCATGGCCGCCGGCGATCTCGCAGACTTCGTGGCTCATTCACAGCGGATCCCCGCGGGGTTCAGTTGGGATGATGGTGGTCGCGAAATTCCGGTTGACGAAGCGGAGTTTGGCGACGAAATGAAGGCGATGCGAGGCAAGGCACTCTTTGATCAGGACGCCGCCCTAATCCTAAATCGGAGAATGCCGGTGGCCTTACTGCGTGAGGTTGCCAGCAGTAATGCCCTGGCAGAAAACCTCCGGCGCGACGTCACTCAAGCTGCCTGGCTGCGATCAGTTTTGCTTGGCAATAACGCCTCGGCCACGGCGCTAGTTCCAGGTCTAAAAGCACTGGTTCCCGAAATGACACCGCTGCTAAATGAATACCTCAAGGCGGGCGATCCGGCGGCGAAGAAATTTTCCGCGATCTACGCCTGGCTGAAATTTCCTGGACTCGAACCGGTAGTTGACGCCGGTTCCGGACGAGGCGGCGCGCTTAGTGAACAGGATTCATATCGCGACAATTGGTGGTGCTCCGCCGCCAACGCAGCCCCCGCCCCCGATGTGCCCGACGCGAAGAAGCCTTTGGAAGTGCCGACAGACAAGCCGGTGCCTCTCTTCCTGACAATCGCCCAGCGAGCAACGGCGGAGAAGGAATTTACAGCGCTTTTTAGTTTGGGCGCTGCCCCGAATTATCTCAGTCGACAGGTGATCGAATGGGCTACCAAGAACCCGAACGATCCGCGCGTTCCGGAGGCGCTCCATCTCGTGGTCAAGAGCACGCGCTACGGTTGCACGGACAAGCAAACGGGCAAGTGGTCCAAGGCCGCCTACGATTTTCTTCATCAACACTATCCGCAGAGTACTTGGGCCAAACAGACTCCTTATTGGTTTAAAGACTGAGCAGAATAGCCGAATCGGTTCCAGGGCCAAAGTGCGGCAACTGCCGTTACGTTGCCGGATTCTGACATTCCGGGCCCAAGTGGGTAGAATTACAACACCCCGACCCTTGTTAGTTCCACGAGACTGAAATGGTCCACACCAATCGCCTAATCAAAGAAACCAGCCCTTATCTTTTGCAGCACGCGCACAATCCCGTCGACTGGTATCCATGGGGAGCGGAAGCATTCGAAGCGGCCCAACGCGAGCAGAAACCAATCCTGCTAAGCGTGGGTTATTCGGCCTGCCATTGGTGTCATGTGATGGAGCATGAATCCTTTGAAAACGAGGCGATCGCCAAGCTGATGAATGAAAATTTCATCAACATCAAGGTCGATCGCGAGGAGCGACCAGACGTAGACCACATCTACATGAACGCCGTGCAATTGATGACGCGGCGCGGCGGGTGGCCGATGACTGTCTTTCTTACGCCCGATGCGATCCCCTTTTACGCCGGCACTTACTTCCCTCCCGAAGATCGTTACAACATGCCTGGCTTTCCGCGCGTTCTGATCAGTCTCGCTGATGCTTTTCGTCAACGTCCTGACGACATCGCCGAAACCGCTAGCTCCTTGCTCAGCGAAATGCATCGTTCCGGAGAGGTCAAGGAATCGAGCGCGCTGCTTTCAACTGAACTTCTGGACGACGCCTACCGGGGAATCATTAGAAACTTTGATCCGAATAACGGCGGCTTCGGCAGCGCGCCCAAGTTCCCACCTGCGATGACGCTGGAATTTCTGTTGCGCCACTTCGATCGGACTGGCGAGTCGCACGCCCTCGAAATCGTGAAGCACACTTGCCGCAAGATGGCCGAAGGCGGCATCTACGATCATCTCGGCGGTGGGTTCCACCGTTATTCGACCGACGCAAAGTGGCTCGTCCCGCACTTTGAAAAAATGCTCTATGACAACGCTTTGTTGTCCCGGCTCTATCTACACTTTTTTCAGGTAACCGCAGACGCGTCTGCGCGTTTGGTGGTCGAAGGAATTCTGGACTATGTCGTGCGAGAGATGACTGACGGGCTGGGCGGCTTTTATTCGACGCAGGATGCTGATTCAGAAGGCGTTGAGGGGAAATTTTTCGTCTGGAGCGAACAGGAAATAGAGCAAGTGCTTGGGGCGACCGACGGCGCGCTCTTTTCTGCGTATTACAACGTCACTGAAGCAGGCAATTTTGAAGACGAGAACATTCTCAACGTGACCCGAGATATTGCTGCAGTCGCCGCGGCCGAAAAGGTGTCGGTTGAAAAGCTTAGTCAGGTGCTTGAAGACGGACGGCGAAAACTCTTCGCGGTGCGGGAACTACGCGTCAAACCGGGACGCGATGAGAAGGTGTTGACGGCTTGGAACGGCCTGATGCTCGCCAGCTTTGCCGAAGCTGCGGCCGTGCTCAATCGTCCTGACTACCTGGAGATCGCCAAACGAAACGCCAGATTTGTGCTCGACAACCTTAAGCGCGATGGTCTGCTGCTGCGCACCTACAAGCAGGGCGAGGCGAAACTAAATGCATATCTCGAAGACTACGCCTTCTACATTGACGGCCTGGTGACGTTATACGAAACCTGCGGAGAGCTCGAATGGTTTAAAGCAGCGTGTGTATTAACGGACACGATGATCGAAGAGTTCTGGGACGATGAGGCTGGAGGATTTTTCTTTACTGGAAAGAGTCACGAAACCTTGATAGTGAGAGCCAAAGATTTTTTTGATAATGCTACCCCGTCCGGCAATTCAGTTGCAGCCGAAGTGCTCTTGCGGATCGGGTTGCTGAGGGGAAATCAGGATTACTCTCGACGCGCCGCAACCGTCTTGCGTCTCACCTCTGATTCGGTCCGACGTTACGCTTCCGGTTTCGGCAGAATGCTCTGCGCGTTTGATTTCAATCTGGCTACACCGTATGAAATCGCGATCATTGGTGCAGCAGGGACGCCAGAAACCCTGGCCTTGCTGAAGGAGGTTTGGCAGCCATATCTCCCGAATAAAGTTGTGGCGCAAGCATCTTTCCCAGACACGGACGCGAACGCTCTGATTCCCCTGCTCAGAGATCGGCCGCCGATAGACGGCAAAACAACTGCCTACGTGTGTGAACACTTCACCTGCAAACAGCCGGTGACAAAGCCGGAAGACTTGGCACTGCAACTTAAACCGAGAGGGTAAATCCCTGGCCCTCCAACAGTTCTCACGATCCCTCAGACATCTCACTCACACCCGCATTCAAATTTCCCGCCCTTCTCTGAGCTAAACATTGACTCCAAGCTAGTGAAAAGGTTACTCTTTGCGCTGTAAAACGGAGTTGGCAAATGGCCAACGACAGTTTATTCGCCCTGTCCTCCTCCTCAGCATTTCAACTTAAGATTTTGATTCCGTTTCAACCTCCGACCAAT
>JANLZV010000481.1:0-6803 GCA_031366425.1 Pyrinomonadaceae bacterium
CTGGGGCGCGGCGAAATTCATTAGAAGAGCTTAGTAGCCGGCGCTTGTCAGAACCGCCTGCGTCAGCGGGCGGGCCCCAACGTTTCCCGGATCGTCCCGTTTGGAATTAGTGACCCGCCCGCTAACGCAGGCGGGCTCCGACCTTTTCGGATCGTCCCGTTTGGAATTAGTGACCCGCCCGCTAACGCAGGCGGTTCTGACAGGCAGGGGCTGCCTACTTTGCCAGCGGGAAGATCGGTTCAATATCCACCGGCACATTTCCCAAACGATCAAACGCATTCTTCATCGCCGGCCGAATCACCGCATATTTATCCAACAACGCTTTCGCTTTCTCGTATGAACCTTCCGCCTGCAGCGTGAGAATTTCAGAAGTGAGTTTGCGCACCGCGGCTTTCACCTTGGCGGGATTGATGCTGAAGGTCCCGGTTTTTTCGTTCACTTCGATCGCGCCTTCGTCAGTCAGATAATTAAACTGCATAGCCACGCCGCGCCCGTGTGCTTCAGTAATTCCAAATCTGACTGAACGGAACGCGCTGGCGAGATAGGTGGTGTAGAGCGTCCGCTCCATCTGCTTGTCGATCACGCCTTTGTCCATCAGAAACTGCAGCGCCCACAAACCGCTAATGTCCGCCTTCGCTTCTTCGATAGCTGAATAGAGCTCCTTCAGTTGCTTGCGCACAGTAGTCTGTTCACCGTGAACCACAATGTTGTGCGGTCCCAGCCCGTGCATTAATTCGTGCATCAGGATGTGGGTAAAAAACGCATCAAACGCCAGCAACTTTTGTTGTGCCGGACTAAGCACTACGCGCGAGATAGGAATCAGAGTCTTGTTAAACTTCGCATCCTGCACATTCTTCAACATCACTCGCTTCGAGCCTTTTTCTTTTACGACCCGTTCATCGTTCGGGAGATTGAAGGCCGCAGTTTGCACGCCGCTGTTACCTTCACCAGAACCGAACACGTTATTTACCACTCGAATGGGAGACGCCGCGCCCAGCTTGGGATTGCGATACTTCGCATCCATCGGCAGGTTATTTTCCAACTCCTGAAGATGTTGGCTGAAACGGGCTAGCTTCGCTGACTCGCCTTCGTCGCGCAGCGTTACGTAAGCTTCAAACGCAGCCTTGTAACTGAACAGTTCGTCTTCATAAGTTTCGTAGGGACCAATGGTGAGTTCGATCGGTGCGTCGAGATCCATCCAGGCGACATCGCTGGCATAGTAGTCGTCTGACGCGAAAGCAGCGGCGCGTTTGGTCAAAAAGTTTTTGAGGGTCGAATTCGTGGTCAATGCTGCCGCTTCGTTAAGAAGTTTCGCGGCGGGTTTGAGAAACTCCGCGTAGGCTTCGCTGTAAGGCACGGTCGTTAGTTTTCCGTCGGTCGCCCGGCGAATCAGCCAGAAGAACCCGTTCGCTTTCTGCTTCTCAGTTTCGGAGAGTCCGCCGACCCAGGTGTTGAACTCTTCACGGGTCATGTCGTCGGGATAGTAGTTCGCGTTCTTTGGTTTTTCCGCGGGTACACCTTCGAGAAATGGTTCGTTGTCGTCGAGGCGCGACCATGGACCATCATTAATCAGAAAATAATGGAGACGCTGGCGGCCGAGCAGGGTGTGGTCAGCGGCGAGTTTTCGGTGCAGCGCGTCGTTACCGGCCCACACCTGACGCAGGAACAGCGGATCGAGCAGTTTTGCGGCTGCGATAATTTTTTTCAGCGCCTGACGATCCCCGCGCGACAAATGCGAGACGTCGGCGGTTAACACAGTGGGGGCGAAGCGACGAATCTTTTTTTCCAGGGCCGGATCCTCGATCGGTCTCAATCGCTTGCCGGGCGTTGCCGAGATGTTTGCCAGCAGCAAGGTGGTCAGAAGCAGGGTGACAGTTACAAATCTCATGGCGCCTCCGGAAAGTTCAAATGTCCAGGTTCAAGAGTTGGTTGAATCACTAGCGGGCAGTGGTCCAGATTCCAGCAATTGCTTTATAACCCCTGACGATTATTCAAGATTTTCACGAACGAACCTGAACGCAGTTCGGCGATCGTCAGTCCCGACAAATCAATCGCTTCTTCTTCGGTGAGCGCGCCGCAGTTGATCGCGCGCAGGAAATAGTTGAGTAACCCCTGGCCGGTGGCCGCATCGTCAAACACGTCGCCGACGAGCGTGGCCTTCGCGGCCTTCTCAACGAAGTTTTTCAAACGCTCAGAAGCAGCATCGAGACTTTCCAGGAAAAATGCATAGACCGCGGCGTAGCGCGTGGGCAGTTGGGCAGGATGCAGGTCCCATCCCTGGTAGAAAGCTCCGGCGAGCGAGTGCTGAACGTGATCGTAATGGAGTTTCCAGGCGCGATGCACGGTGACGCGATTCTCCTCAATCTGTTCGGCCGTCAAAGGCGAACCGCCCTCCGCAAAACGATGGGGCGCGACCGGCATGATGTTGGTGGCGCCATCGGAAAGCCAAATCCCGGTGCCCCCGTATGAAACCTGCATCATGTGTTTAGCGAAGTCGCATGACGGATGCAGCATGTGTTGATGCGCGGCGGTGATGCTGCAGCTCGCGGTGTAATCGTAAGTGCCGAAATGCGCGGCCACGCAGCGTCCGCGCGCCGCGGCCAGCAACAAAGGGAGATTGATCTCGCCGCGGGCGTTGATGATCGACTGCGTAGTTTCGATCATCATTTCCATCTTGAGCGATCCGTTTGCGAGTCCGGTTTTGCTTTCCAGCAACTCGAAAATATCTATGAGGGCGGACACCTGTTCGGGGACGGTGATCTTTGGAAGCGTGACCACGAAATTATCCGGCAGTTTGCCGCCAGACTTCGCCAGCAGCGTAGAAACGAAAATATCGAGGGTGCGCGCACTGCGGTCGCGAAGTTCTTCTGAAAAAGTCTTGATGCGGATGCCGATGAACGGTGGGAGCGTGCCGGCCGTCATTCCGTCGGCAACTTCCTCCGCCGCGGAAGCAGCATGGCCGTCCTCCTCTTCATCAGGACGATTGCCATATCCATCTTCAAAGTCGATGCGGAAATCTTCCACCGGTTCACGGCGCAACTTTTCGTTGACTCGCTGGTAAATCTTATGGGCCAGCCACGCCGGCTTATTTTCGCGGCGAACGTCGTCAGGCGACGACTCCAGTTGCGAGGTGATCGGATCGCCGTCCGGAGGATTAAGTAACTGGCCGGCCCCCGGCAGCCCAAGGGCGTTGGCAAAGACAAAAAAGTCCGGCGCAAACTGGTCAACCGAACGCCGAGCGAGAGCGCCCAGTCGCGCGGCCGAGTCCGACTTGAACAGGTGAGCGCCGCCATAGACCGTGTGCACCGGCTGGCGTTTGCCAGTCTCGCCCGGATAGGTGTCGGTAAATTTTCTGTTGGCCTGTTGGAGCTTCGCGGAGATATCCGCCAGCGAGTCTTCGCTTAACGACTTGTTCATGAATGTCCTCTCGTTTACAAGGCCGACTTTATTTTACCGGCTGCGGGAAAGTCAAAGAGCCGCGAGAACCTCAGGATTGAGTTGGACGTTTGGGAGAGGGGAGTGATTTGTGAGTGAGTGATAGTGTGGCTGGAAATCACAAAAGTCGGGCCAATTGCTCCCTGCCGGAAAACGCTGTCGCTTAAGCTCGGCCAAAAGTAAAAACGCGCATAAGAGTAGCCGACAGTGCGACTAAATTTAAACGGTTCTGGACCTGAACTGAGCGTTACTTACCCTTGGTGGGCTATTGTCTTTCGCTGTTCGTTCATTAGCGATTTTTTAGGCGGACCTAACGCAGCAGCCGGTCCCCGCGTCCGGTTACGCCGCCACCGACAAACGTATGTGAACCCTCGCCGCTGCCGAAAGCGATGTAGAAACGAAATAGTATGCTGTCCGCGCGTCGAGGCACTACCACAATACCGACGCCGAATGTTTGACGCAGACGTCCTTCAGAAAAACGAGAAAGGCTGGAAGCGACTTTTCCCGCATCGTAAAACGTTATCAAGTCGACGGGCCCATAGAGCTCTCGCAAGTATTCAATTTGCAGCAATGCAAAATCGCGATCGCGAAACCGGTAGTCGCTAAAGCCACGAAGCGTGTCCTGACTCCTGATGTTTGAACCACCAAGAGTTTCCATCAGATAAAACGGTGCGCGTTGCCCACCACGTGTTTCGGTGAACGATAACCTCCCGCGTACGCGCAACTCATTTTTCTCGAAGGGAAATTTGTTACTCAGGTCCGCGTCGAAGCGACGGAAAGAGTAGCGTCCGGCAGTGAGATCCTGATACGCATGATAGAAAAAGCGATAATTAATGCGGCGAGACTCAGGCTGACCCGGCGAGTGTAAACCGGCAAACGCGACCAGGTGCAAAAAGCCTGGTTGAGTGGTTATGCCGGGAAGGTTTGCTTCGCTGAAAACGCGCTCGGCCGAATACACCGTTGGGTTCTTAATTGTGATGATGTCGGGCCAGATGCCTTCGACTGCGCCGCCTAAATCGAGCCACCGGCGAAACGGCTTGGAGGCATCAAGGCCGACGACCGCTTCGCGGTAGTGGAAGACGGTGCGATTTTGTTTTTTGCTTTCCGGTCCGAGTCCATAGAAGTCCAGGCGTGGCGCATCCTTAACCAGCCCATAGAGATTGAGCTTCAAATTTCCTGACGGGCCCGTCACGTCATTGTCCGAAAACGTGTTTTGATTATGAGAGAGGCGCAAGTTCGCGTCGATTTCCCAATATTTCTTAACTGAGATTCGCGCTGACGTGTCGAATTGTTTGCGCCAGTTTTCCGTATTGCTTTTGTAGGTGTAACCAATCCCGCCGGTGAAGCCGCTGCCCGGTACGACTGACGCGTGGACGAAATGTAGCGGACGACCAGTGACTTTATCGTAGAAAGCTTTAAGGCAGCTGATGGTGTCGTTGAAGGTTTTATTTTTCTTGCCACACGGGGTTGATGGTGGCGCGGGCGATGCCGGGTCTTGAGCAATCACCGGAATGAAACACGCAAACGAGAATAACCAGATGAGACAGAAGCTCTGCACAACCCGCTTGAGCGAGCGGGAAAAATTAATTAGCGGACTATCGAGTGAGGGTATGTTCATAGGTCCTCCATGTATCGATAAACTTACGAACGGTCGTAGCTAGGGTCGCGTTGAGTCGTTTACTTTTTGTCCCGCAACTTTCTGATTTTTCCGTTTATGACGGCCAGATATTCGGCTGCATCTTGTTCGGTCTGAATAGCGCTGACCATGATTTTTTTCTGAGCCTTGATTGGGCCCAGCGTCTCAGCGGTAAAGGCCTGTTGAATCATCGTCTGTTGGAATTCATTGAGCGGTCGCTGAGCCGCCTCCGCCGGATCGGTTGTTTTAGTCGAAAATCCTGCCGTTACGCCCGCGCTTGGAGCTGAACCTGCCGAGGTGACCGCTGCACTAAGGAGCGGCAGCATCGCATTACTCGGGTTCGGGATCGTCACGGTATCGGTACGTGGACTGGACAACGTGAGGAAGTCTTCAAAGGTGTTGGCTTGCCGATCGCGCTCCGTGAGGAAAGCAGTCGAAGAGTTTCCCAGGAAGACTTTTCGCGCCGTCGCAATGAACGAAGTGTGGTCGAATACCCGGTTGATGATCGTTCCGGGCGGGATGTAGGGCGAAACCAGAACCGCGGGCACGCGCACGCCCAACCGTTCGAAATTGAAGAGAGTCGATCCTGGCGGCTTGTCGCCGGGATTGACAGTTGCCGGCGGCTTTACATGATCAAACAGCCCGCCGTGTTCGTCGTAAGTGATG
Organism: Pyrinomonadaceae bacterium; assembly: GCA_031366425.1. GTDB lineage: Bacteria > Acidobacteriota > Blastocatellia > Pyrinomonadales > Pyrinomonadaceae > PSRF01. The sequence goes on from JANLZV010000481.1 coordinate 5,738, forward strand.
ACAAGCAAGGTGCTGTTCCATGTTTGTGGATTTTTCTTGCTGATCGCATCGTAAACAGCCTTAATAACTTTCTCGCCTTCAAAAACATTATGATCGGGATGCTGATCTGCCGCGGGATAAAACTCACCACTGCTTGAGAAATCATTAAAGCGCGGTTCGACGAAGCTATATGCAGGCAGTTTATTGTTTTTGCAATCCTTAATGAAATCGTCGAAGAAATACAAAAACTTTCTCGCGTTTTGGAGGATATAGCCGTTGGCCAGCCCGAGCGACCAGTCCGTGGAGTAGATTCGTGACGAAACGGCATTCTCATCGAGCAGTTGGAACACGGTTTTGAGTGTTAGATAGTTGGGGTTCATATCAACCCTACCCAACGAGGTGGCGCCGAATGCGAACGCACGATTAGGCAAGGTCGGGCCAGGCACGGAAGCGAACCAGTTGTCGCAAATAGCAAAGTTCTTCGCGAGCGTGCTCAAAGCCGGGAGTCTGGACGGATTGAAGCATCGCATCACGTTGTGAGATTTGGCGACGTTGTTTGTCTTGTTGTAATAGGCCTTAACAAACCCTTTCATGAAGGGACCGTTCCCAGTCCCCTGGGAGTTTCCAAAGACTTGTTCATTCACGCTAATGAAATCGTGACCCGGATCTGTTCGGAAGTCTCCGGCGTAGTGGGCATCAGCTGAAACTTGCACGAGAGAACCCATAGAGTCGGGGTTGGTCTCGGTGCCCGAGAGTCCATCAATTGGATAGCTCGGGCTTTTCAAAAAACCTAAAGCGTGATCGAAAGAACGGTTCTCCATCATGAGGACCACGATATGTTCTATCTTGGAAGCCATAATTCAATCCCTGCTTTCCTCGCCTGAGATGGCTTGAGTTTTTGAGACTTAGGGAAATTCCGCTTCTATTGACTGAGCTGAGTTCTACCGCATTCATTAATAAATGGTTGCAGGTCGCAAAACATTTCAAGGGCGAGCACGAATATATAGATACCGCCGTAGTTCGTGAAGAATCGACTCGTGTGGAAATAGGAACCCAGCTGTTTATGTGCGAGTTTGCAAGGAAATCG
>JANLZV010000489.1:0-3301 GCA_031366425.1 Pyrinomonadaceae bacterium
CGGGTCTTTTTCAATTGAATGGTGAAACTCTAACATATATCACTGATTCCAGTGTTAAAGGTGGGGCCGCGAAGGCCCAAAGGTAGCGAACAATCTGCGCCAGAAAAGTCTCAACTGACAAATTCCGTTACGTTCAAACAGCCCCAGCTGAACATTTTTCTAGCTCACCGCCAGCCGGATTTGTTACCATGCACCCGCCTTCTGGCACGCCTTCAGCTCAACCCCCCGGCTGTTCAGTTTTTAAACTTCCATGACTGCGACCCTAGATAAGTCGATTCCAGAATACTTTTCGGACCGCCTGGCGGCATCAAATCCGCCGGCACCCGATGCAATGCTGATCGATGCGTTTGATTTGTTTCCTGACGCCGCCTATTTGTTTGCAGCGGATCGACGGTTGTCCAAAACGAATGCCGCGTCTGAAAAACTGGAAAGCGCCGGGGCGTCGTTAGGAACATCTTGCTGCGAAATGTTTTGGCACCTGGAAGGCGCAGACGGCTGCGTAGTAGATCGCGCGATTGAAAGCGGCAAGAAGGTGGTTGTTGAGATTCTCCACGGCGAGGGGAATTCCCGATCGATCTCAATCATCGTCGAGCCACTCAAGTCTAACCGGTCGAGCGCCCTGGTTGTGGCTCGGGATATTTCAGATCTGCGCCGGGCTGAAGCTGAAGCGATTGCTCACAAGTCGTTTATCGCCAGTATTGCAGATCGAACTCCGGATGAGATTTACGCGCTCGATAAGGATGGGCGCATCACCTGGATGAACGAGCGAGCTGAAGCTTACCGCATCCAAGCGTCTTCCCAGGTTGATTACCTCGGTTTGATGTCGGAAGGTTCGCGCGCAGTCGCTGCCGAAAACCTGGCACAGGCTTTAGCCGGCGATGACGCCGAATGTGAAATCGTATTGGGACGTCTTGACGGCTCGACTCGTTACGCCGAAGCGCATAGTTCACCACTGTGGAAAGAGGGCGAGATAGCCGGCGTGCTGGTGTTTCTTCGCGACGTGACCGAGCGAAAGCGCGAGCATGAATTGATGGCCCAGTCAGACAAGCTGCGGGCGGTGGGCGAACTGGCCGCGGGCGTGGCCCATAATCTAAACAACTCGCTCACGGTGATCCAGGGTCGCGCGCAACTCCTGCTTAGGAATGCCACCGATGAAGTTTCAGCCAAGAGCCTGGCCGTAATTACTAATGCAGTCGAAGACGGCAGCAAGACGCTGCGACGAATCCTTGAGTTTGCGCGCCGAGACACGGCCAGTGAGTTTGTTCCTGTCGACCTCGGTTATCTGGTGAGTTCGAGTATCGACATTGCCCGACCGAAGTGGCAGAGCAAGTCAGCCAAAGGAAAGATTGAAGTTAAAATCGAAGGCAACAGTAAGGTCTATGTTTTAGGTGAGCAGGCTGAGTTGCGCGAGGTGGTGCTTAACCTGATCTTCAACGCGGTCGATGCAATGCCCAATGGCGGCACCATGGAAGTGGGCGCGCGCGCTGAAATTGAAAGCGGATGCTTCTGGGTAGCTGACACCGGCTGTGGCATGTCACAGGAAACTGCGTCGCGAATTTTTGAACCGTTCTTCACTACCAAAGGCAGTATGGGAAGCGGCTTGGGACTGTCCGCGTCTCACGGCATCATTACCCGTCACAAGGGCGAGATCTGTGTCGTCAGTGAACCAGGTGAAGGCACTCGCTTCGAGGTGCGGCTGCCGCTCTGCGATAAGAACGACAGGTTCGTAAAATCTCCCGACCCAAGCGAATCGATCGATTCGATCGATTCCACCGGCCCAGTCGCCTCGGAAGCAAAGCTCGCCTAATAGTCTCCTTCCTCTTACGACCACCGTTTCGCAGTTCCACAGGGAACCGTCCGAAGATAACGCACTCACGCCCTCAGAAACCGGACACTCGTGCTTCATCTGTTAGCAGTTTCCTTCAGCAAACTCTTAGAGTTCTCGCATTCTCAACCTATCGGGATGAGGAACGCCCTTTGCAGCTATCCCAGTAGCGTAAAGAGATCACTAACATCTTGGGGACAGCAGAGGAGGTTCTTATGGGATTACCAAACAAGGACGAAATAGAGGGAAAATTCGATCAAGCAAAAGGATCGATTAAAGAATCTGTGGGCCGACTCACCGACAACCCGGATCTTGAAGCTGAAGGCAGCGCCGACAAGGCTGGAGGGGACGTGAGAGAAGGTTTTGGCACCGCGCGCCGCAAGGTTGGCGAGGCGATCGAAGACGTCGCCGATGCGATCAAGCATTAGTTTTCGGGGTCAACGGCGAGTTCCGCCGGAATGGTTTCACCCCATGCAACAAGAAGGGCTTACGACGATCAGGTCGTAAGCCCTTTTGGTTGATCACGCGAGATTCAGTTTCAATTACTTGGTGCGAACGTATTCCCCGCCGATGGCTTCTAACAGTTCTTCGAGTTTCCCGGTTTCTTCATCCGTCTTGGCTTCAACGCCGATCAAAATTCCGCCGCTCTGGAGTCCTGACTCATAAACTTTTGCGCGGTATTCAGGAATGCCGGCCCCGATGAGCGCGCCGATTACGCCACCCGTGGCTGCGCCCGCGCCTGCGCCGGCGAGAGCCGCCACAATCGGTCCGGCGATCACCAGGTTTAGCCCTGGCAACAGAATTGTGCTTCCGACCGCAACGATGGCCGCCAACACTGCTCCCATCACACCGCCTAACGCTCCGCCGATGCCGGCTCCATCAGCTGCATGACTGCGAGCCTGCAAAGCAAACTCTTTATTGTGTGTCGCGTCTGACATCAGCACGCTAATGTCGTCGCGCGTATAGCCGCGTTTCATGATCGCGTCGACCGCAGCTTCGGCCGCGATCCGGTTTTTGAAAAGTCCAGTTACCAAGGTTGGCTTAGCCATATTGTTCTCCTCCATAAGTCGCGCCGGCCAGTATAAAGATTGGACCGCGCGGTCTGCCGTGGTGAGAATTGGCAACACCTGTGCCGCCTGGATGCGCACTCTTTAAATGGATTTTGGAGCAAATGTACTACTTGGAGCGCGTGGGCTTAGGCGGTAAGCAAACAGAGACGACCACTCCTGTTCCGCTTCGATACGGTGCAGTCAACGCCTATCCGAAGGGTCACACGTCTCATTCGACCCGGTTTTAATTATGCCGGCGTGTCGGTTCTTGTGTACATTCACTCGACGCAAATTGAACTGAAGCGATAAACATCGCACCGGAGTTGATTGGCCGTGAGATAACTTTTTTGGAGGGCGGGAGTGGGGCTCGCGCAGCGACATTGAAAATCTTACAGATCAGTTCGGCCCAGTCGCTTGGCGGCGGTGA
>JANLZV010000494.1:0-15729 GCA_031366425.1 Pyrinomonadaceae bacterium
GAGGCAACGAATGGAAACCCGCGGAAGTATTACAGGACATCAAGAGCCTTCGATGATGAGGGCCGGCTTGAGATCCTCACAAACCTTTGATTTTCTTGATCTCTTCGGTCAAGACGGGGACTGCCTCAAACAAGTCGCCGACGATACCGTAGTCGGCGATATCGAAGATCGGAGCTTCGGCGTCCTTGTTGATGGCGACAATTGTTCCGGAGTTTTTCATCCCCACGAGATGCTGAATCGCGCCTGAGATGCCGAGGGCCACGTAGAGCTTCGGCGCGACTGTCTGCCCGGAAGATCCAATCTGGCGATCAATCGGCAGCCATTCGGCGTCGCAAATGGGACGTGAAGCCGCGAGATCGGCGCCCAGAGCCTCTGCAAGTTTTTCGGCGAGGGCAAGATTATCTTTGCTCTTAATACCGCGGCCGACCGCCACGATGATGTCCGCTTTGCTGAGGTCGACAGCTTGTTTCACTTCCTGAAACGGGGCTTCCGGCGTCATGCGAATTTCACCGACTTCAACGTCCACGGTCTCCACCGCCGCACCGCTTCCCTTCTTCGCCTGATCCGGCCGGTAGGCTCCCGATTGGAACGTCGCAAACAGCGGCGCTTCGCCGTCGGAAATTACGTCTGCATCCAGTTTTCCAAGAAATATCCGACGCGTAAACGTGATCGAATTGGCCGAGGCCTCCGCCCGAATGCAATCGCTAATTAACGACTTGCCGAAACGCGCGGCGAGCTTCGGCGCAAAGTCGCGTACCAGGTAGGTGTGCGGCAGAATTACGAGGTGCGGATCGAGTTGACGCACAATGCTCTCCATCGCGTCCGCATAGCCATCCGGGGTGTACTCGTTTAGTTTCGCGTTACTCGCAAGAACCACCTTGGCGACGTCGTAGGCAGCGATATCCGAAGCGAGGGCGCTGACATCGGATCCTAAAATAACTGCAGTGATCGGTTGAGGCAGACCGTCAGCTAAAAATTGTGCTCCAACGATTGCTTCCAACGACGTCTTGTTAAGGACCCCACTGCGATGTTCGATGAAAACAAGAATTCCTTGACTCATTTTTTATTTAGTTCCTTCAGTGCCGCTTGAAATTTTGCGCTCTCCATGAATCGCTGGAATGACGAATCGTGGGCAGGATCGGGCAACTTCTCACCCGGGAGCATGTTGTCCCGTCTATCGAAGGCGAGCTTCAGGAAATCTATCGCCCCCTCCATGTTTTCCATTTCAGCGTAGGTGCAGGCCATGTTGTAGTAGAACAGCGGATACTCGGGTTCCTTTGAAATGCCGTATGCGAATGTCGTCTTTGCCTTTTCCAGGTTGCCCGTCATTCCGTATGCCATACCAAGATTGTCGATGAGCACGATCCAATATGTTCGGTCGAGAACGCGGTTCTGCTTTTCTAAGTCCAGTGCTTTTTCGTACGGAGCAATGGCTGCCTTGAAATCGTGTTCCCGGTAAAGAAGACTGCCTTCCAGAAAAAGCTCCCAAACGGGACCTTTGCCAGGTTGCTGTATGGACTTCGCGACGCACGACAAGGGGGCCGAAAGGATTAAGAGAAGGCACGTACTAGCCAGAGCACAATTGATTTTCGCAACTTTGGCATGCATAGCTGGAGCCCTTTCTACTTGAAGTTGGGAGGAACAATCCACCTTTAGAACGCGCGCGCTTCGGTGTGTAGCTTTTGCGCCAACTCAACTGCGCCCGCTTTCGCGTCGCCGTTGCCCAGCAACTGGGTCTGCTTACTTTTCTGCGGAAGGTAGATCCGCGCGATGCGTTGGTGCGACGGTCGATCCGTTATCTCGGCCGACGGCGTCACTTCTTTAATTTCCTTCTTTTTCGCCGCCATGATGCCTTTTAAAGTGGCGTAGCGAATCTGGCTGATGCCAGATTGGATTGTCAGCAGTGCTGGAGTGGGCATCGAATACCATTGGTACCAACCGCTTTCAAGTTCGCGCTTGACTCGCAGCAACTCGCCCCCGGCATCCACTTCGATTACGATCGTCGCATGCGGAAGGCCTAACAGTTCGGCAAGAATTACACCGGTTTGGCCGTAGCCGAAGTCGTCTGACTGCAATCCGGTAAAAACCAGATCGGGTTTTTCCTCGCGGATTGCTTCTGCGAGCGCGGCCGCGGCCGCGTATGGGGAGAGATGCCCGAGGTTCTCACCAACTACATGAATCGCGCGATCAGCTCCACGCGCAAGCGCATCCTTGATCACACTCTTTACTCGCTGGGGTCCCATCGAACAGACCACCACTTCGCCTTGCAGCTTTTCCCTGACTCGCAAGGCTTCTTCGAGCGCGTAGCCATCGGATTCGCTCACTTCAAAAGAAAGATCGCCTTCTTCAATCCACGTAGCGTCTTTGTTGATCCGCAAGATCGCATCCTTGTTCGCGACCTGTTTCATTAAGACAATAATTTTCATAAAGCACTCAGCATTCAGCAATCAGCGTTCAGCCACATCTGCCAGCAGCACCGCCTGGCTGAACGCTGACTGCTGATTGCTCATTCGTCGTATCGTTTGAACAAAAGCGCTGCGTTGGTGCCGCCAAACCCGAAGCTGTTTGATAGTGCGTATTCAACTTCGGCCGGTCGGGGCTCGTTGGGAATGTAGTCCAGATCGCAATCAGGATCTGAATTTACGTAATTAATAGTCGGCGGCAACACTTTGCGATGAATTCCCAAAACCGAGAAAACCCCTTCGATCCCTCCAGCCGCGCCTAGCAAGTGGCCAGTCATTGACTTGGTAGAGCTCACCGCGAGTTTGTACGCGTGATCGCCGAAGGTCTGGCGAATTGCGAGTGTCTCAAACTTGTCATTGTAAGGAGTCGAGGTGCCGTGAGCGTTGATGTAGCCGACCTGTTCCGGCTGGATGGCTGCATCGCGTAGCGTCTTTTGCATCACGCGAATAGCGCCAGATCCGGTTTCGTCGGGCATCGTCAGGTGAAACGCGTCTGCCGTCATCCCGTAACCGACGAGCTCAGCGTAAATGCGCGCGCCGCGGCGTTTCGCAAGTTCGAGTTCTTCGAGAATCATGATTCCGGCGCCTTCGCCGATCACGAACCCGTCGCGGTCACGTTCAAACGGGCGGCAAGCATGCTGAGGATCGTCGTTGCGCGTGGACAACGCTCGCATCGAGGCAAACCCGGCAACGCTCATCGGCGTAATCGCCGATTCGGCGCCGCCGCAGATCATGATGTCGGCATCGCCGCGCTGAATAATCCGGAAGCTGTCGCCGATTGCGTGAGCGCCGGCGGCACAGGCGGTCGCCGTAGCAGAGTTTGGTCCTTTCGCGCCGTATCGAATTGAAACCTGGCCGGCGGCCAAATTCACAATTGCGGAAACGATGAAAAACGGCGAAACGCGATCGGGACCCTCGTTGAGCAGCTTTGAGTGTTCCCGCTCGATTGCCCAGAAGTCACCGATGCCGCTGCTGATGTAAGTGCCGGCGTTCTCCGCGAGTTCATCGGGAAACTTGCCGTGCTCGTTGAGTTCAAACCCGCTATCCGCCATCGCTTCGGTGGCGGCAGCAATTGCGTAATGAATAAAGGCGCCCATTTTGCGCGCCTCTTTCTTTTGAATGAACTTCAACGGGTCGAAGTCCTGGACCTCGGCGGCAATTTTGACGGGAAACTTCTCAGTGTCAAACTTCTTGATGTAACCGACGCCGTTGCGTCCATCCATCAGAGCCGACCACGTTGCTTCTACCGTATTGCCGACCGGGGTTATCAAGCCCAGCCCTGTGACAACTACACGACGTACCAATGTGAAACTCCTTGAAAAGAAGGTGAAGCGTGAAAAGTGAATCGTGAAAAGAAAGTCTGCGCATTGCAGACTAAACTTTTCACTTATCACCCATCACTTTTCACGATTTTTTGTGCTGGTCGATGTAGTTGTAGGCATCGCGCACACTCTTGTTCTTCTCTGCTTCTTCGTCGGGAATTTCGATGCCGATTTCCTCTTCGAATCGCATTACCAACTAGACGGTATCCAATTAGTCAGCGCCTAAATCGTCGATGAAGCGCGCGTTGGGCGTAACCTCGTTCTCATCTACACCTAACTCGTCGACGATGATCTGTTTGACCTTATTCTCGATTTCCTGGTCGGCCATCTCGTTATGCTCCTCTGTGAATGAAATATCTATACCAAATTAAGAAACGCCAAGTTTCGCGGCTGCGATCTTCAAGCTAGCCAAATCCTCGACGTTAAGACAATTGACTTCGCGGCTAATCTGCCGCATCAACCCTGTCAATACTTTTCCAGGTCCAACTTCCACGAAGGTATCAACACCTTCGCTAATCAACAACTGGACTGACTGCAGCCAACGCACTGGGGACGAAACCTGCCGCACCAACGCGTCGCGCGCTTCAGCTCCCGTTTTGATCACGGCTGAATCAACATTCGTCACCAGCGGACTTTTCAACTCGGCGAACGCAATCGCATCGAGGTCCGGCGCCAGTCTTTCCTGCGCGGGTTCCATCAGCCGGCAATGAAAAGGCGCGCTGACGTTCAACTTCAAAACTCTCTTCGCGCCGCGCGTTTTCAAAAGTTCACTAGCGCGATCGATGGCTTCGGCGTTGCCGGCAATCACCACTTGACTATCCGAGTTGATATTCGCAGGAGCGCAAACCTGCCCATCGCTCGCCTCAACGCAGGCTCTCTCAATTTCCTTCAGCTCGGCGCCAATTACCGCGGCCATTGCGCCTACACCCGCCGGCACCGCTTCCTGCATGTAACGTCCACGCGCGCGCACCGTTCGAATCGCGTCAACGAGGTTCAGCGATTTCGCCGCGACCAATGCTGAATACTCTCCGAGGCTGTGACCCGCGACGTAATCCGGAACCGGAAAGCCCTCCGATTCAAGTGTGCGAAGCATAGCTACGGAAGTTGCCAGGATCGCCGGCTGCGTATTTTCCGTTAGCTGCAAGTCTTCCGGCGAACCTTCGAAGCAGAGCCGGGAAACGGAAAAATGCAGGGCGTCGTCTAGCTCTTCAAAGATCCGCCTGGCGATCGGAAAGTTCTCAACCAGGTTTTTTCCCATGCCCGGATATTGCGAACCCTGTCCGGGGAAAATGTAAGCCAATGTCATAATCAGTAAATGGTAAATCGTAAATGGTAAATACTTAATTCAACCGCGACTGGCCAACCACTATTTACCATTCACCATTTACTATTCACTCCCCGAGCTACCAACGGACGAGCACGCCACCCCAGGTAACGCCGCCGCCGAACGAAGCCATCAGCACAAGGTCGCCGGGATTGATTTTGCCCGCTTCAACCGATTCGTCGAGCCCAATTGGGATCGACGCTGATGACGTGTTGCCGTGCTGGCTGATTCCGGAGTAGACGCGTTCACTCTCCACGTTTAGCTTGTTAGCTACCGCATCCGTAATCCGCTGGTTTGCTTGGTGCGGAATAAACAGCTTGACGTCTGCGGCGCTGAGACCGGCCTCTTCGAGCACCTGGCGGGAAATCTCGGTCATTGAACGGACTGCCACTTTGAAGAGTTCGTTCCCCTTCATCTTAAAAAAATGATCACCTGCTGCGAGCGTCTCGGCCGTCGGCGGCCTACGCGTTCCACCACCAGGCGAAAAGAGCTGTTCGAGATAGCGTCCGTCAGACTTGATTCGCGCGGCAAGTATGCCGCGGTCTCCGTCGACTTCACCCATCACGGCTGCCCCGGCTCCATCGCCGAACAAAACACACGTTTGCCGATCAGTGTAGTCGACGTAACGCGTTAAGACCTCAGCACCAATCACCAAGGCATATTTCGATTGGCCGGTGCGAATCATGGAGTCAGCCAAGGTCACGCCGTACAGAAAACCGGAGCACGCGGCCACTACGTCCATGGCCGCAGCCTTGTTCGCGCCGAGTTCTGCCTGGATGATGCATCCGGTTGACGGAAGTATTTGATCCGGTGAAACGGTCGCGCAAAGAATCAGATCGATATCTTCGGGTTGGAGACCGGCGCGCTCGATGGCCTGACGGCCGGCGCGCACGGCAAATTGAGAGGTGTATTCGTGTGGAGCGGCTTTACGTCGCTGTTTGATTCCGGTCCGGGTCGTGATCCAGTCGTCAGACGTCTCTACGATCGTCGCCAGATCAGCGTTCGTCAGAATGCCTTCCGGATAAGAATGACCGGTCCCGAGAATGCCGGCTCGTTTAGTTACCATTTATTCACTCAATAGATGTTTGAAACGGTAATACTATCTACAAGCCGCAAGAAAACCAACTGCCGTGACGCAAACTAATAGTTTGCTGAGCCCGCGGAGATTTCCCAATGCCTCGCTCCGAAAATTCAGGCGCTTCGCCCGCCAACAGTTTGCGTCACCGGATGGCGAGCATTAGTTTCAGCAATCCCCGCTTCAATTGCCGCGCCCGCCCTGCTCTCGGAAAACTCTTTAACGTTTCGAATCGCGTTTCGAATCGCCCGCGAATTCGAACTCCCGTGGCCAATGATTACAATCTGCCTGACTCCGAGGAGGGGCGCGCCACCGTGCTCCGAATAATCGAGTCGCTTTTTGATATTCCTAAAAGCCGGCTTCGCCAGCATCGCGCCGGCTTTGGGTACTGCTGAAGCCGTCAACTCCCGCTTGATCATCGACAGCATTGCGTCCGTCAGCCCTTCGGAAAGCTTCAGCATCACATTACCGGTGAAGCCGTCAGTCACGATCACGTCAACCGCGCCGGAAAAAACGTCTCGGCCTTCCACATTTCCCATGAAGTTTAGGCTCGACATTTCCCGCAGTAAAGGAAACGCTTCCTTGGTCAAGTCGTTGCCCTTCGCCTCTTCTTCGCCAATGCTCATCAGCCCGACCACCGGTCCGACTGTTCCAAGCACCGCGCGCGAATAAGCGTCGCCCATGATAGCAAACTGAACGAGGTGATGAGCTTTACACTCGGAATTCGCACCAACGTCAAGCAGCAGCGTCGGCTTCGCCGACTTGGTTGGAATCAACGCAGCCAAGGCCGGGCGGTCCACTCCCGGAAGCATGCCCAGGACCATCTTCGCCGTGGCCATCGCGGCGCCGGTGTTACCCGCCGAGATGAAACCATCGGCGTGACCTTCCTTGACCAGCCGCGTGCCAACTCTCAAAGAACTCTTCTTCTTGCGTCTCACCGAAGCCGCGACAGGTTCCCCCATCCCGATCACTTCGGCCGCTTCGACCAGCTCGATTCCGCGATCTCCGTCGCCCCGCCAACCGCAACGTCGAAGTTCGGGCTCAACCTTTTCGGGTTGGCCCACGAGGATGACAGTCACCCCAAAATCCCGTGCGGCCGCCAGCGCGCCATCAATCTCAGGGTGCGGCGCGTGGTCGCTACCCATCGCGTCGAGAACGACTTTTCCCGTCAGCCGGGCTTCATTCTTCGACTGGTTTCGCACAGGCGCTAGTTAGGATCGTTTAGGTTTGTTCGACCTGCACCACTTGGCGGCCCTTGTAGTGTCCACACTTAGGGCAGACGCGGTGCTGCATGCGGGGCTCCTGGCAATTCGAGCAAAGCGTCGGCTGCGGGATCTGCAGAGCGTCGTGCGCGCGTCGCTTGCCGCGGCGAGCTTTAGAATGTCTTCGCTTAGGATTTGGCATAATTACTCCGATTCAAAATGGTTAATGGTAAGTGGTCAATGGTAGAACCGGATGCGCTCCGTGCAAATACCATTCACTACTTGCCATTCACTAGTTTTTTCAATTCCGCCCAACGCGGATCACCGTCTTCGGTCTCACACTCGCATTCAGTCGTATTTCGATCGACCCCGCAAATTGAGCAAACACCTTTACAATTTTCCTGACAAAGAAGGTGGGTGGGCACAGCCAGCAACAGCTCTTCCCTCACCAACTCGTCAATATCAATACTCTCGCCGTCAAATATCGAAAGTTCGAGATCCGTTTCACTTAGCTCAACCGCCGGCGCGATTGCCTCGTAGTCCTCGCGAGTCACGTATTCGAGATCGAAATTCGTGGAAACCGGAAACCTGATGAGTCCGACACAACGATCGCACTCCATCTCCAACTCTGCCTCGACGTGACCGCTTAACTTTACGCGACTGCCATTCTTCCGAATGTGTCCGGCGACTGAAGGTGGCGTCTGCAAGCGCACCCATTCGTCTTCGAGATCCAATTCATGCGGTTCGTAGGCATGCGCGAAATCGCCCTTTGGACCTTCAAGACTCGCCAGCTCAATTCGCATTGCTTGCCACTCTATTGCGAATAGCGTAATTCTTCGCCTTGCGCGCAAAAAGCCATTATAACTACACAAACCTGAGTGTCAACGACGCCCACTCGGCAATCGTTGATTTCCAAACTTCAGGCGCGGACTAATCGCCTCGATCCGTAACGGTACGGCCGATACTCAAGGCGTCTTCTCGGAGGGCCTCGCTCAAGCGCCGGTCGCCGCGGGTAATCAGTTTCCGGGAACGGGACAAAGACATGCGAAACGTCGTGCCCACGTTACCACCTGCAACAGAGTGTGCGCGCTTTAGGCGCGTGGAATTGGGCGCTGCGACGAAGCTACCTGTCCCGGCTTTCTGGAAACACTCCATTGCCCGGGCCTTTTGCCCAGCGCGTTCATAAGTTAAACCCAACAAATGCAGCGCTACGTGGTAATCGGTGTCGATTTCCACCGCTTTTCGCAGGTGTCGAGTCGCAAGTGAATTACGGCCAATCTCGAAGTAAAGGCACCCGAGCGCATAATGCACTTCGGGGGAAGCCTTGCTCGAAAGGGCCAACTTGAATTCCCGAATTGCCTCGTTCCAAACCTTCTGCGCCATCAGTAATCGCCCGAGCCCAAAATGTGCGGCAAAAGCGGAGGTCCCAAGCTGGGTGGCACTCCCTAACAATACTTTGGCGCGTTCGGTATCACCGTCATCAGCGCAGGCGAGTCCGAGGAGCAACAGCACCCGCGTATCTTCCGGTGAAACGTCCAGCGCGCGAGAAAGATATGTGCGCGCCTTCGCCGTCTTTCCCTGCTTGAAGAAGTGTTCACCCAGGAAAGAAATCAACGGCGAGTTGTTTGGGCCGAGGTCAGCCGCGCGTTGCAGCACACGAACTCCGCGACCCAGTTGCTCATCTTCGATCAACAGGAATCCTTCTTCAACTCGCTGCTCAAAAGCTGCGCGTTCCTTGCCGCGATAATTCGCGAGGATGCTCAATCGCAACACTTCGCGGCGTTCGCTTTCCTGCTGTTCCTCGGCCTCCTTCTGACAGCGATCAATCCACAAGCGTTCGAGCCGATCGTTGTCAATTACACCGTCGTCGGTCAGTAGGCCGGCGAGGGCTTTAACGAGGGCGCGATCGAAATGTGAATTCTGGGCCTGACGCAATAACAGATCGAGCGCGCGTTCGAGCTTCTCCGCTAAGCGCGCTTGCCTATTTTCCAGTCCGGAAATTCGTTCGAGCAGGTGCTCTTCATTCGAGACGGCGGAATCCGTCATCTCATAACGCGTCGCCGGAGGTTCTACGATAATCATCAGTCTCGTGCCGCAACGCGCGCAGAACTCCTGACCCAACGGGTTTGCCGCGAGGCATTTTTGGCAATAATGCGATACCGAAACTGTCTTCATGATCTAATACTCGTAAAAACCGCGGCCTGATTTCTTCCCCAGCCACCCTGCATCAACATACTGCCTTAGCATCGGACACGCTCGATATTTCGGATCGCCGAAGCCGTCGTAAAGCACCTGAAGAATCGCCAGACAAACGTCGAGCCCGATGAAGTCGGCCAGCGCCAACGGTCCCATCGGGTGATTCATCCCCAACTTCATAATGCCGTCAATGCTTTCGCGCGTAGCGACTCCTTCATAAAGCGTAAAGATCGCTTCATTGATCATCGGCATTAAGACGCGGTTGGAAACAAAGCCGGGCGAGTCGCGACAATCGAGCGCGGTCTTTCCCAGTTTCTCGGTAAAGTCACGCACTCTGTCGTAAGTTTGATCAGAAGTCGCGATGCCTCGGATCACTTCGACGAGCTTCATCACCGGCACTGGATTCATGAAGTGCATGCCGACCACTTTGTCAGGCCTCTTGGTCGTGGCGCCCAGCTTCGTGATTGAAATTGAAGAGGTGTTGGAAGCTAGAATTGCTTCGAAGGACGTAATCTGGTCCAGCGCCTGAAAAACTTCAGTTTTGACTTTTAGGTTTTCGGTTACAGCTTCGATAACAAACGACGCCGCACTCAATTCTTCCAGATGCGTGGTGGTCGAAATCCTTCCGATAATTCCCTGCTTTTCTTCCGCGTTCAACCGTTCCTTGTCGACGTCACGCTGCAGGCTCTTGTCGATTGCGCCCAGGCCTCGCCGCAAAAACTCATCCTGCACATCGCGCATGATTACGCGATAACCGGCGCGCGCCGCCACTTGAGCAATGCCATTGCCCATTGTTCCAGAACCTATTACGCCGATGATTTCAGCCATGATGTAGGACAGGCATTCCTGCCTGTTCAATGCTCGGTTTTATTACTAACCTCTCGACAGGCAAGAATGCCTGTCCTACCTACCGTTCGACCGCCAGGGCCACCGCGTTTCCACCGCCCAGACACAATGAAACTACGCCACGGTGCGCATCGCGTCTTTTCAACTCGAAGAGCATGGTCGTCAGCAAACGAGAACCCGATTGACCGATCGCGTGGCCCAGCGCCACCGCGCCGCCGTTAACATTTACGCGTTCCGGATCCAGACCGAGTTCCTTGATGATCGCAACCGCCTGGACGGAAAACGCTTCGTTCAACTCAATCAAGTCGACCTCGTCGATGGACCATCCCGCTTTGCGCAGCACTTTTCGAATCGCTTCCACAGGCGCCATCATCACCAGTGCCGGTTCAATTCCCGACGTTGCCTGGGCGACAATGCGAGCCAACGGTTCGACCCCCAATGCTTTCGCGCGATCTAGTGAAGTCACCACTAGCGCTGACGCGCCATCATTAACGCCGGGCGCGTTGCCCGCAGTGACCGTGCCGCCATCTTTTTTGAATGCCGGCTTTAATTTCGCGAGCGCATCCAGCGTTGTATCTTCTCTCACGGTTTCATCGGTATCAAAATTTACTGGCGCGCCCTTTTTTTGCGGAATTTCAACCGAAACGATTTCATTAGCAAACCTTCCGGCCTTGATCGCCGCGGCCGCCTTGCGATGCGATTCAAGCGCATACTCATCCTGTTGCGCGCGGCTGACGTCGTATTTTTCCGAGACAATCTCTCCAGTACATCCCATGTGATAATCGTTGAAGGCGTCCCAAAGTCCATCATTGATCATCGCATCAAGCAACACCCCATTGCCCAAACGGTAACCTTCGCGTCCTTTGGGAATCAGATACGGAGCGTTTGACATCGACTCCATCCCACCCGCCACCACGATGTCCGTATCGCCAAGCTGAATTCCCTGGGCGGCCATCATCACCGCTTTCAAACCGGAGCCGCAGACTTTGTTGACGGTGACTGCGGAAACGGCCGGCAGTAACCCGCCGCGTAGCGCTGCCTGTCGCGCAGGATTCTGGCCCAACCCAGCCTGAATCACACAACCCATGATTACTTCATCAACATCTTCGACGGCTACGCCTGCCCGCTTGACGCTCTCGCGCACAACAATCGCGCCGAGATCGGTCGCGGAAAACCCTTTCAAGGAACCCAGGAACTTTCCCACCGGCGTTCGAGCTGCACTAATGATTACTGCTTCGCGAGTTTCACCCATCTGTACTCCCAAACTGAACCACTAAATTATTTGCTGTTTACGATTTACTATTTACCCGGAGGCTGTCAAGGAGGTCAAGCGCATGCAAACTATTCGTTTCCAATTCAATCCAGGAGATTGCGTGATGGTGGTGCTCAATTGAAAGCTTCATAACCGAGTGTTAGACTCGCCGGGCTATTCAACCTTCAAACCGACAACTCAATAATCAAACATGCAAGCACTAATTCTGGCCGGCGGCAAAGGCACGCGCCTGCGACCGTTAACGGTTTACACTCCAAAACCAATTGTGCCGATCTGCAATCGGCCGTTTCTTCTTTATCAGATTGACACTCTCCGGCGCGCGGGCATTACCGACATCACACTTTCGCTTTCTTATCAGCCCGACAAAATAGAACAGTTGCTGGGTGACGGTTCCGATCACGGCGTCAAACTGAAATACACGGTCGAACCGCAACCGATGGGGACCGCCGGCGCTTACAAATTTGCCGAAGACTTGATTCGCGAACCCACAGTCGTTTTCAACGGCGATATCCTTACCGACCTTGATCTGAAAGCCGTGATTCGTGAACACACCGAACGCGGAGCCACTGCTACGGTCGTCTTGACTCCGGTGGAAAATCCTTCTGCCTATGGCCTCGTTGAGACTGAACCGGACGGCAGCATTCGGCGTTTTCTGGAAAAGCCCAAGGCCGATGAGATCACCTGCAATACGATTAACGCCGGCACCTATATTCTCGAGCCAAAGGTTCTCGATTTGATCCCGGCCGGTGAAAATCATTCATTCGAATACGGACTGTTTCCCGAACTCTTGAAACGCAAGGAAAAGTTTTTTGCTCACATAGCTCCGCGTACGTATTGGATCGACATTGGCACACCCGAACGGTATCTCCAGGTGCATCAGGATTTGCTGGGAAACAAGGTGGGCCGCATCCATCTTAAGGAACGGAGAGGAACGTTTGATTCGGCGACTGCGTCGGAAGTCGATGGCGTGTCGGTAATTGGAGACGGTTGCCAAATTAAACCGGGCGCACAAGTGGTCAACTCAGTCCTGGGAGAGGGTTGTTTCCTCGAGGAACGGGCGCGAGTGGAGAATTCGATCGTATGGCCGCACACGCGAGTAGGTACTGCAGCGATCGTGTCGAATGCGATAGTCGGCCGCGGATGTCATATCGGCCGCTCCGCACTCGTTGGTCCAGGCTCCGTTTTGGGAGATAAGACTTCGCTGACGGACTACACCATTACCGGAGACGCAGCAGTTGCTCAACCGTGAGCGAGGTGTTCACTGGTCGAGTCAATGGAGCCCTCCCTAACGGTCGGGCTTCTGCTTTTCAAAACATGTCACTGGCAAAGATCACATTTGGCACCGACGGTTGGCGCGCGGTCATTGCGAAAGACTACACCTTCGCGAACCTTGAACGCGTGGCCCAGGCTTATGCCGGCTATCTTGGAGCTCAACCCCAAACCGAGGTACCGCCGTTCGTGGTCGTAGGTTACGATCGGCGTTTTCTGTCTCAGGAATTTGCCGCGCGCGCAGCCGAAGTGATGTCCGGAAACGGCTATCGGGTCGCGCTCTTTCCCGAAGCGGTGCCGACGCCACTGATCTCATGGGCCGTCAAACAACTGAAGGCGGATGGCGGCATTGTGATTACAGCGTCCCACAATCCAGCTGATTTCAATGGGTTCAAGATCAAGGCGCCGTGGGGCGGGAGCGCGCCGCCTGAGACAACCGCGGCCGTTGAACAGCTAGTTGATGCGAATCCCCCGAGGCGGGCGGAAGTTCCTGCCGAAAGCCCCGCAGCGCTCGAGTCAGTTCTCGAAAGTTATCGCGCGCAAATAGCTCGGTACATTGATCTCGATCGTCTACGCGCCGCAGCTGCGACTGTGATTGTCGATCCAATGCACGGCTCCGGCGGCGATTGGGTTGAAAGTTTTCTCCACGGTGGAAAACTCAAAGTTGAAACCATCCGAGGAAATCGCGATCCACTTTTTGGCGGCGTCAATCCGGAACCGATTGACAGCAATCTTGGCGTGCTGAAGGAGCGCGTGCTGGCGAGCAAAGCCCTTCTCGGGGTGGCGACTGACGGCGATGCGGACCGCCTGGGGGCAGTAAACGAACTCGGCGAGACGATGACTATGCACGACGTCGTGCCGCTGGTCCTGTTACATCTTGTTCGTGAACGTAAGATGTCGGGCGGAGTGGTGCGAACCTTTTCGCAATCAGTATTGCTCAAGCGAATCGCCGCTGCACACAATTTGAAAATTCACGAAACGGCGATTGGTTTCAAATACATTGCCGACCTGATGTTGAACGACGACATTTTAATCGGCGCCGAAGAGTCAGGTGGCATCGGCGTTAAGGACCACATTCCGGAACGCGACGGCATCCTCAATTCCCTTCTCTTCCTCGAAACAGTTATTGCATCAGGCAAGCCGCCTTCGGAAATGTTGCGCGACCTGCATCGTGAGTTTGGCGCATTTTATTTTCGGCGGCGCGACTTGCGCGTAGAGACAGCCCATGGCCAAGGGGTCATCGACCGACTTGCGAAAGCGCCGCCCGAGGAATTTGGCGGCCACGCCGTAACTGGCGTTGAGACCCTGGATGGCACAAAGCTTTTGTTTGCCGACGAATCCTGGCTACTGTTTCGTCAGTCAGGCACTGAACCAATGCTGCGTATCTACTCAGAGGCCACGAGTGTCGCGAAGGCGGAGGCATTATTGACTGCGGGCGAGGAACTCACGCGATTGAGTTAAAGCAGACGCGCAACCTTAGAAACTAAAGATTGACGGCAACTCACAAAATAGTTACCTTCAGCCACCCCCTACACCAGAACATTTTCAGCCCCCAAATCGATAACCCGTTGCGTAATGGAGGTGGTCTATGAGTATAGGATTGATTCTCGTGATCGTTTTGATTCTCTTGCTGCTGGGAGCCGTGCCCAGGTGGCCGCACAGTAGAAACTGGGGTTATGGACCAAGCGGCGGACTGGGTTTGCTGCTGATCATTATTTTGATCCTGGTTCTGCTCAAAGTGATCTAACCGTTTGCTGAAGCGCTTCGGGTGCGGCGGGAATCTCATGGCAGACCTCGCCGCATTTTAATCGCAAGCTCACAACCAGAAGACTCCTGCTCGCATGCCTGAACTTCCCGAGGTCGAACATGTCGTGCGCGCCTTGCGCCGCTCCGTCAGCGGCCGGAGAATTCTCGCCACCGAAGTGACTCTTGCAAAAGTGATCGCGCCCGTCACGCCGCGAGCCTTCAATCGAAAGCTCAAGAACAAAGCAATCACCGGAGTGGGGCGGCGCGGTAAGTACATCCTGATCCAATTAGATTCGGATCTCGTGCTGGCGGTCCATTTGCGAATGACTGGTCAATTCCTGGTCTTGCAGACGGACGATGATTTGCCGCGACATGCGCACGTGGTGTTTTACCTCAACGACGAACGGCGCCTGGTGTTTCGTGATCAGCGGCAGTTTGGCGTAATGCGTTTGGTGAAGCGCGCCGAACTCAGCGCCATGAAAGGGATCGAAGATCTCGCGCCCGAACCTTTCTCCAATGACTTCAGCGTCGCTTATCTAAAAGAGACTCTGACGCGTTCTCGCCGATCATTGAAAACTTTGCTATTGGACCAGACCAGGGTGCTGGGGTTGGGAAACATTTACGCTTCCGAGGCGCTCTTTCGCGCGGGGGTGAACCCATTTAAAGAAGCTGCGACGCTTTCAGCGACGCGGGTGGCGCGACTCCATCAAGCAATTCGGGACGTGCTGCGGGCGGCAGTCTCGGGTAATTCAACCATGCGGATTAGCCTTGAAAATGCCGCAGGCTTTTCTTATGGCGAGGCGTTTGGAAAAGTCTGGCAGGTTTATGAACGGGAAGACAAACCATGTTTCAAATGCGGCCAGCGGATAAAACGCGCGACGCACGGAGGACGATCCACTTACTGGTGCCCGAAGTGCCAACGCAGATAACTCATCAGCAGATTACACCGATTGCGCAGATTTCCACCTAACCATGCAAGAGCACAATTTGTGTAACTCTGGACCTTGCCTTATA
>JANLZV010000533.1:0-1648 GCA_031366425.1 Pyrinomonadaceae bacterium
ATCGCGCGCCGGAGTTCGTCAAGGTAATAGGACGCGACGGTTTCCGAATCGTCGGCCAGGACGAGCGGCCGGGTTAAGAAGAGACGTTCGGTGGCGCGACAAGCCGACTGGTAAAAATAGTGTTCTTCTTTCAGCAGCGTGGCGGGCGAAATGTCTTCGAGGGTCAAGCCATAAGTCTTCAAGCGCTCGCGTTCTTCATGGGGGTAGATCCAATCGCGCGAAGCGCGCAACGGAAAGCCACCCTCCACCAGTCCGGCGATGAACACCGCGCGGAACCGCAGGCCGCGAACATCGGTGGCTTCGAGCACGCGCAGGCCGCGTGGATCCGGCGCGTGGGAAACGACAGATTGGGAACCGAGCGAACGTCGCACTTCTTCGATGAAGGTGGCGAGGTTTGTGGGCTGTGTATTGGGTTTGTCAGAACCACCTGCGTCAGCGGGTGGTGCTTTTGTTTGCCCAGAAGCGATCTCTGACCCGCCCGCTGACGCAGGCGGTTCTGACAGGTGAGCGGCAAACTCGATGCTCTTAATCGCGGCGACGAAAGAGCGGCGCAATGCTTCCAGGCTGTTGAAGTTGAGCAGGGCGCGCGGCAGTTCCTCTTCCGCAATTGAACTTCGGACGGGACGTTCGATTTGTTCACGAAAGCTCAGTTGGTCGAATAGCATCATCAACGCGCGGCGCAAATCCGCTGGTTTACCCTCGCGTGGCACCGCTTGAATTCGAGTGGCCAGCGTCTGGACCACGAGTGAAGTCCAGGCCAGCGCGGCTGGATGGATGTCGCGAGAAGGCCGCCGTTTTTTTTCGACGTCTGAACTTTCGATCTTTGCCGTTTCCGCATTTTCGATCTGATCAGCCTCATCCGGATCGCGTTCCACCGTCTCGACCGCAGCGCCTGAATTGTCCGCATGAATGTTTAGCAACTCTCTGGTCGACGCCGCGCTGGGCAGTTCCTTGATCAGTTGTCGCGCCCGATCCAGCCACGCGCTAACCCGGAGTTCACTGCCGACATATGCAAATGCATTTTCGAGGGCGTCTGCATCCCAACGGCCGATCCGATGACGCCACTTTTGCCGCGCCCGATACTCCTCGCGATCTGCCGTCACAGATTCACTCTGATCGTCTAACAGCGCCGCATACTCGGCTTCGAAACGGTTAGCGAGGTTTTCGAGTTCCTGTTTGCCGGGGCGAAAATATTCCGATTTGATGAGGTCGGCCAATTCAGAAATGCGCGGCGAGTGGGAGCTACCTGATCCACTCGCCTCGCGAGACGACTCTTCCAAAACTGCGAACAATTTTAGCGCCGCGCGCAAACCGGGAATGTCAGTCGCATCGATCCGCGCCTCCAGGTTGCACGGCACCCGCTCCTCACGCAGCACGCGGGTGATTGTTTCCGCGTAAGACGCCTTCTGGCGCACTACGAGTGCGATGTCCGCGAGGTCGTAGTCTTCGCGCAACACGAGCCGCTTGATCTCCTTCGCGATCGCGCGGATTTCAGTTTCACGATCGCCACACTCGAAGTATCTGATCTCTGACTGCGGCGTTTCGGCGGTCAGGGTTGCCGCGCTGGGCGCGCTGGCCGCATCTACAACTTCAATCTGATCCGACGACTTTGCGACGGAGGAGTTGAATAAATTTTCGCGCAGACCCG
>JANLZV010000318.1:0-2417 GCA_031366425.1 Pyrinomonadaceae bacterium
CTTTGCCAACCGGGGTTTCGATTTCGCCATCGACAATATACTTCTTGCCGTGCGGAGATTCCATACTTCGAGCCACTGCGGAGGTAACTGCGAGCCGGCGCAGCGCCTCGGCTAATACCTCCCAGTCTTCCGCGCTAAACCCCAATCCGATGAAAAAGTCTGCCTTTCCGCCATTGTCGGGATGTTCCCTATTGAGCAAATACTCGGTAATCTTCTGACGCTCGACCAGAGCAAGCTTCGCGTTAGGGAGTTTCATTTAAACGAGGGGCTCATGAAGGCCGAATCTGCTGAAGAAGCTGGGAGGCGCTGATCACCTCGCCGCGCCCGGCTTCATCGAGTGCTTTCAGGAGTTGGGCTTCTTGTTCCAGCCCCAGCTCGAAAGTTTTATCTCCTTCGCGCGTTAGCACAGTTACGATTGCGCCTTCGGGCAAGCTCTCGCCATCCAGTTGAATCGTGCCATCGTGAACTCTGGCAGTTGTGATTGGCATGGGCAAATTCTATCACTTGCGGATTTAATAAGGCATGTCTATTCAGCGCTCACGACTCAATCGCGCGCGATCACGACCGTCGTGCAGGCGCTGCCGATTTTGGGCAGATCACGCGTGGCGGCCATTCTAATCTCGAGGCGAGGACGGTCGCCGCGAATGATCGGGCAATACGGATCGGGTTGGTCAAGCGTACCGTGCAGTTTGCGGCGTCCCGCACATCCGCCGTGACAAGTTTCACGAAACTCGCAAGGCTCGCAAGCCACCGGCACCATGCGCGCGGCAACAAACGCCCCGCTGTTTACGATTTCTTCGCCGCCGTCGAGCAACGTTGATAGAGGCTCGCCCGCGCCCGGCCAGTAAACGCATGCTTGTGTTGTTGCGCGCGGCGTCACGCGAATGGTCCCGACTCCGCACCCGCCCGCCAGCGGTGGCAATCCGGCCAGCGCCCGCACCAGCGGCTCGCCAATCACGATTACATCAGTTTCCGCGAACAACCGGTGGAAGCCTTCCCAGTATTCTTCGTAGGTTAAAGCGAACGCGTCGGTCCTCACAGATTGATAAACGTTGACTCGTAACGGTGCGTCAAACTTCTTGGCGATTCCCGCAACCTCCGCCAATCGCGAGTAATTGGCTTTCATCATGACGGCGACAATCGTGACGGGAACGCCCAGCAAGCGACATCGCGCCGCCTGTTTGTGGATCAGATCCCAATTGCCCGCGCCGCGCTGCGCGTCCTGCTCGGCTTTAGTTGGATAATCCAGCGAAAACTCGACGTCGTGAAAGGCGCGCACATCTTCATCGTTCAGGATTGCAATGCTATGGCCGTTTGACGTAATCGTGAGCTTGACCGGCTGTGACTTGAGAAAACTCAGAATGCCTTGAAAGTCCGGGTGCATTCCATTCTCCCCCGTGCCCAGGTTGACAGAGCGCACCGGCAGACGCTCCATGACGGCGCGCACTTGGTCAAGCGTCAGGCGATCCACGCGATCGGGATCGCGATAACAGAACGAGCACGCGAGATTGCATTCGTTAGTTAACGCCAGACCCAGTGCAAATTGTCCTGAATTGTCTTTTGCCTTCTTTGCTTGTGTCGTTATCACGGTGAATGATCGTTACCAGAGCGGAATTCTCGGATATGTTTTGGCAAGTTTGACATCTATGCCCCACTTCCGGCCCGCGCCGCCAACCATCAGGCTGAACGCGGCGATCATTGGGACCAGCAATTCCCAAATCCATGCGGTGCCCCACTCAGATACCCAGAGAGAAGCCAGAAAGAGGAAGGCCGCCAATGCAACCGGTCGCGTCAGCAGTCCCAATAATAAAAACAGTCCGAAGCTAACTTCCGTAACTGCCTGCATCGGACCAGCGACGGCCGCGTGACTTGCCGCCAAACTCATAATGCTTTTCCAAAAGCCGGGAGCGTGACCCTTTTCCACGTAATAATTAATCAGGCCTGTGTATCCATCTCTGCCGTACAGACCCTTTCTCAGGTTTTCAAAGAATACATACAGAAACATCGCGCCGAGGCCCAGGCGCATGATTGCCATTCCCGTCTGCGCCGGCGCGCAAGCAGCCGTCGTAGAAGAATTCTCTTTGGTCGAAACATCACCCGGCATTGGAAGAGCTCCTTTCGGAAATCATCATAAACACAGTCTGCTATTTGTCGGCGCGGTGGTTGGCCCCTTAAAAGCCGAGCTGAAAATGATGTACCGGTCGTAGCCTCGTTCGGTCCGGCAATGCTTCAAGTAACCGTAAGCGCAACTACAACCTCCCGCGTTTCCGGGGGAAAGCACACTTCATTGCTGCAACTCTGATAACTCAGCCGGGCTCTTATCTCTCCCTTTCCGGTAGCCTGAGTTAGCGGGACGATAATCGTGAAGCTGATCACGGCGCGTCGATCGTAAACACCCAAACGCTCCCCGGAAAAAC
>JANLZV010000651.1:0-2690 GCA_031366425.1 Pyrinomonadaceae bacterium
CCCTCGCCGGCCGTGAGTTGACCTCAGCCGCGGATATAAACGACGCCGGACAAATAGTTGCCGTGGGAAGAATTGGTCGCGAGGATCATGGGTTCCTGCTGACGCCCACCCTCCCAATGCTGCTCACACAACTTGATACGACAAAAGCGATCGCGGTCCAGTCAGTAATGTTCATGCGGGATCCGTTCACGATCACCACCGCGAGAAACTTGAGCAGCGACACGCGCACGCGAATCACGATTCTGACTCGCAACGTTGAAGTGCTGGCGGGGGAGAGCATTGCGCCGCCCTTAGTGGAGGCTGAAGACGCTCTCCATCGGACCGTTTCATTGCCGGTTGAATTTGTGGGCAAAGTTTCCAGGGCGAGTTGGCTCACGCAGATTGTAGTGAGGCTACCTGAAGAGTTGGATGGGGTTGGCGAGTTGCAGTTGCGGGTTTCTTTCCGCGGCCGGATGAGTAATCAAGGAGCAGTCCGCGTGCAGTGAAGAGCAGGCAGTAGGCCGCAAATAACAAACACGGAGCCCTTGTCTGTGCGCCGCCGATTTTGCATTTGACTCGCTACTGACGACTCTTTACCGGCGACTGATTTCCTGTTTACCCGGCCTACTGTTTACTGTCTGCTGTCTACTATTCCGTTATCCAGGAGAAATCTTATGAGTCGTCTTAACGCGCTTCTGACTATTCTATTGGCAGTTGTACTTGTCACTTCATGTTCCAACCCGGCTACAGACAAGTCGAAGGCAGTGACCAGCGAGGCGGCGCCGGTCGCAGCTTCGTCGCCTTCGGCCCAGAGTGTGAAGTATTTGATCAAGCCAGATAGCTCGAAGGTTGAGTTTGACGCGTCGAAGGTGACCGGCAGCCATCACGGTTCATTTGGAAAATTTTCCGGGACGATTGATTACATCGGCGAAACTGAGAAGAGCGCGGTGACAATCACGATCGACACTACTTCAGTGACGACCGACACTCCCGACCTGACTAAACACCTGCAGACGGCCGACTTCTTCGACGTTGCCAAATATCCGCAGGCTACGTTTACTTCAACGGCGATTAAGGCCGGTGGGGATAAGGGGGCGAGTCACACGGTGACCGGGAATTTACAACTGCATGGCGTGACCAAGTCGATCACGTTTCCGGCGACAATCGTGGCATCGCCTGACAGCATCAGCGTCGACAGCAGCTTTGCGATCAACCGGAAAGATTTCGGAATCAACTATGCAGGCGCCGCCGACAATTTAATTCGCGACGAAGTGGTGCTGACGTTAAAGATTCGCGGCGTGAAGTAAGGGATGAGGTGTCGACAAGATTTACAGGATTGACATGATTAAGCGAACCGAGCAACGTTTCTGAGTCTAGAACCCGTTACTTTTGTTCGTATCTTGTAAATCCTGTTAATCCTGTCAGGTTTCAATCGCGGCGGAAGATGATGCTGCGCTCCCAGCCGCCTGATTAATCAACCACCCACGTGTCGCCGCTGTTGAGTAGTTTCTCCAGGCTGCCGGGGCCAGACTTGAGAATGGCCGCGTCGATCTGATCCACCATCATGTCTTCATAAGTCGGCCGTTCGACGGCGCGGAAGATGCCGACCGGTTGCGGATAGTCGGGCGCTTCCATGCGCGCCAGCATAAACGCGACGGACGGATCTTTCTGGTAGATGTCGTGTACCAGCAGATCGTTTTCAGTGACGCCGTTTTCGCCGATCGTGACCACCTCCGGGAGGGCGCCATTCATGCGAATTCCCCGGTTCCGGTCTTTGCCGAAGATCATCGGCTGGCCATGTTCGAGGTAAAGCACGCGATCTGTGCGCACGCTGCGTTCGGCAAACGAATCAAAGGCGTGGTCGTTGAAGATGTTGCAGTTTTGATAGACCTCGATAAAGGAGATGCCTTTGTGCCGGGCTCCGGCCTGGACCACGACGCCCAGGTGTTTGACGTCAATATCGATCGACCGCGCGACAAAGGTGGCTTCGCTGGCGATGGCGAGCGAGAGCGGATTGATCGGGTAGTCTATCGCGCCGACCGGAGTAGACTTCGTCCGTTTACCAAACTCCGAAGTCGGGCTGTACTGGCCTTTAGTCAAACCATAAATCCGGTTGTTGAAGAGGATGTAATTAAGATCGAGGTTGCGGCGAATGGCGTGCATGAAATGATTGCCGCCGATGGAAAGTGCATCGCCGTCGCCGGTGATTACCCAAACACTTAACTCGGGATTAGCACATTTGATCCCGGTGGCCACTGCGGGCGCGCGTCCATGAATCGAATGGAAGCCGTAAGTATTCATGTAATACGGAAAGCGCGAGGAGCAGCCGATACCGGAAACGAAAACGATCTTCTCGCGCGGGATGCCGAGCTCCGGCATGACCTTTTGCACGTTGTTGAGAATTGCGTAATCGCCGCAGCCGGGACACCAGCGTACTTCCTGATCGGAAATGAAGTCTGCCTTTTTCAACAACCCCGGCGGAGGTGCAACCTCACCCGCCACTGCTCCAGTTTCGCTTTCGACTGAGGATGACTCAACTATCGGTTGACTGCTGTTTCCATTGCCATTGTGTCCATTGCCAGTTGTGCTCATGAATGCTCCTCAGTCTTACTATTCTGTACTGCTTCGCATAACTCCAAAAACTTACTCCTCACGTAAGGGTCTAGCTTCTCTGCGAAGTCGCTTTGAAGATTTCGAACCTTGATCATTTC